>JALZAE010000103.1 GCA_030948535.1 Gemmatimonadota bacterium
GGCAGCATTTCCACGGTCTTAATGGCTTCTTCCAGAAGGCGCGTCATCTGATCTCCTAGGGGCGGCAGGACGACATACACGTCCCGACGAACCTTGTACACCGTAAGCAACTGTCCGGTTACGAAAGATACTCTCTTATGTTCGGCAGCTTCAGTGGCATTTGCAAGGCGACGACCGGAGCATGGGCCCTGACCGATTCTGCTATGCGCCTGCGCTCAAGTTTCGAACGTCTGAATCGTCATGCCAACGCTCGAAACAAGGATTCGACTGAGCAAACGAATGCGGGGCGGTTTCGGGTGTAGTTTCTCCCGGTTTTTGGTACATATCGCTTATGGAGTCCGGCACCGACGCGCGGAACTCCTTGCTAGTCCGGCATTTTGCAGTAGAAGGTGATTTCCTGAGATCGCCTCTGGATCAGGAGAGTCCTGGTTCGACCCCAGGAGGGGCAATGAAAAGGCTCTGCACCACTTACCTGGTGTGGGGCCTTTTCCATTCCGCGGCCGCCGTCAGTGTTTCGTCAGTGTTTCTACGGGTGACCACTCGTTTTTTCAATCAGCTTTAGCGGCGACGCCATCACCGCCAGCATGCCGGCGTCGGTCGCTTGTTGATAGCACGTTTCCATCGTCACTCGATCGGCCCACTTTCCAGCCTTCATGACGTCGACCGTCGGCAGATGCTTTCGGGCCGTCGCCCACGCGCGGCGATACGGGTGCCACAGTCCTCCTTCGAGCGGTGTGAGCTCGGCCTGTTTCTCGGCCCCTCGCAGGAGCTCGTCGAACGTCTTTCGATTCCACGGCGCAGTCGTCGTCGATCGCCGGAAGAGCCCCCCTCGTCGAACGCGCCGAGCTTGGCGCGAAAGCCGCGCAGCTCCGCGGCGAGCGGTGCAGGAATGGGAATCGTCTGCTCTCGCCGTCGCTTGTCGAACACCGCCCGCCACGTGATGGCCGCAGGGTTGGTGGCGACGTCCGCCCACTTGAGTCCGGCGATCGCGCCGATTCGTCGTCCTGTCGCTTCCGCGAGGACCAACGCGAGCTCGAGTCGAATCCAACGCGCTCGGTCGCGTTCCGTGGTGGACGCACCTGCCAGCTGTTGCGCCGCCTCGAGCACCGCGACGAATCGGTCGTGCGTCGCCACGGGTCGCCGTGGATTGGCCTCTCGCGGCAACTTGAGACCGCGCAGCGGATTCTCTTGCAGCAACCACGCACCGTCGGGCTCCCGCACCGTGCACGCCCACCGGATCGCTGCGCGTAGCACCTGAAAGTCGTAGGCCACCGAGCGCGCACGCACCGTCGCTGTGGTTCGTCCGTCTGGCCACCCCGTACCTCGTTTGCGCACCGCTGCGTACCGGGCGATGTCGGCGAGGCTCAGCCGGTCAACGGGGAACCGCGCTCCGAAAAACACGAGCAACAGCTTCACGCGCGCTGCGTGTTCGACCTGCGTTCGTTTGGTGTTTGCCTTGTAAGTAGGTCCCTCCTCGTATCGGGTCAGTAACTCTCCGAGCGTGAGCGGCGATCGGGGGACCGGCGCATCACTCGCCTGCAGCGCGCGAAGGAACATCTCGGCTTGCTGTCGCGCTTCCGGGCGACTTGCCGTATGCAACGACGCACGCGACTCGCCACGCCCGGGAATCCACGAGACGCGTCCGAACACGCCGCCCCGCGCTCGCTGCGTCACGCGAACGCGATAGCCCCGCTCCCCGAGCGAAAGCGACCAACATCCGCGGTCGTTCTGATGCCACTCGTCATGCGCCTTCATTTTCGGCAATCGTGCGCGTGCCATGAGTTCAATCTCCATGTGCGCGCTTCACGGCCACCGTTCGAGCATCGGCGACCGGATCGTAACGCGGAATGTCGGAAGGGTCAACGCGTGCGACGCGCTGCGGGATATCGCCAGCCCGGAAGAACAGCCGCCGCCCCCGTTTCGTCGCGGGCAAGCGCCCTTCGCGATGTAGACGGCGAAGCGAGTCGGGTTGTAGCCGGAGCGCGCCGCGGCTTCGCCGAGCGTCAGCGGTTCGTTTTCCTGCGCGCGCGCCGCCTGCTCCATGCGCATCGCGGCCCATTCAAGGGCGCGAGCGCGCGCATCATCGCCGAAGCTCTCGCGGAGCTCGACGGCTTTGGCGCGGATCTCCGCGACGGTGAGACGAATGACATCCATGTGCGACTCGGAGGGGCGCGACGCCGAACCGTTGGCGACGTAGCGCGCACATTCAGATCGAGCGATCCCTACTCCAAGTACCTCGCGATCACGCGAAGTGTTTTGTCGCGCGAAGGGCGGCTCCTCCGCCGCATCCTTCGCTGTTCCTTGTCCGGACGCGGCTCCGGGGCTCGTTGCCGATTAACGATTCGGGTCAGTCGAGTACCGACGAGACAAGCTCGCGCGCACCGGGAAATACACGGTTACATCCTCGACAAGAGCGGGATAGGCCGGTTCACCGGAGACGGTGACACCACCGCCTCGGTCGCTGCGGCTGCTAATAGATAGATCACCTCTGCCAGGGGAGATTGAAACCATGAGGAGCGGGGTCGTAGCCCCGTCTCGTCGATTCGCGGCGTTGCTGCCTCGTGTCCATCATGGTGAATTGCTCGTGCGGGGGCACGACGATTACGGACTGTGCAAGCAAGTAGAGATATGTATCCAAGAGCCAACACGGATATGTGTGCCGCGGAGACGATGAGTCCGAACACGTAACGGAGCGAGAGCGCTGGGATCGCGGTTTCGGCTCGTGGTTCAGTTCCTGTCGCCATGTCTGGGCCGTGTATGTAAAGCGGTCGATCGGCCCGGCACTCCCGGGAGTCGCGATCGACACGCGGCAAACCACGGTAACGCACGTGTGATGCTGGCGGACTCTGGATGGCCGCTCACGATTCGTGCGGTGCGGAGCGCTTGCACCTCTTACTACTAGAACATAGTATATGAACATAGTTTGCCGCTGAAGCTACATTTCTCGAACAATCGACCCATGAAGCCACACTGGTTCTTCATCCTGCTCTCCGTCTCTGCGGTGCCCCGCTACGGCACGGCGATCCAGGACGACGTGCGCGAGCTGAGCGGCGGCGACGTGCGCCTCTGGCCGGCAACGCTGTACGGTTCGCTCGAGGAGCTGGTTGAACACGGGTGGCTCGAGGAGATCGCGGAGGAGCAGCGTCCGAGCGGGCTCTCGGGCCGCGAGCGCTTTTACCGGATCACGCGCGCGGGCCGAGTGGCATTGTCGCGAGAGGCGTCACGACTGGAATCTCTCGCCAACCTCGCGCGGACGCGCCTCGCGCCTCGCCCCGCATGAGCGACATGAGCGACACGACTGCTTTGGGCTGGGCGCTCGTGTACCGCGTCGTCTTGCACCTGCTCCCATCCCAGCTGCGCGGTAAGCACGGCGCCGCCATGGAAGCACTCTTCGCGCGCGAGCTAGGACGCGCCCGCGCGCGCGGAGCGTTCGCTGGTGCGGTCGCCGGCTTGGCGGGCCTGTCGGATGTGATTCGGCGGGGCGCGTACGAGCGCGTGCGAGCGGGCCGCGACGCCGCGACGAAACGGCTCCTTCGTCGCCACGCCGTCTCCTTCCTGCTCGCGTTCGTTCTGCTCACGGCATCGCTGCTCGCCCGCTTCGCGATGCGACACGTGCCCGTCCTGAGGGCGCGAGGCGCATCGGCCGGCGCGATCGTGGATGCGCTGCTGTTCGCGGTGCCGTTCCTCGCCGCGATGACGATCCCGATGGCCGTCCTCCTCGCGGTGCTGCACCAGCTCACGCCACTCGGTGGCGCGCGGCGAGCGCGCCCCTTGGTCCGTCCGCTGGTCCTGCCCCTCATCGTGGTTGCCGCTGGCGTCGCGGCGATGGAGCTCGTGCTGTGCGCCGAACTCGTCCCGCGCGCGAACGAGCGATTGGCGGCGGCGTTGTACGCGGGGGATCCGGGGCAGCACAGGGAGCGGAGTGAACGCGAGATGGCACTAGGCGAGCTGCGCAAGACATTACGGGACACGCGCGTCGGCGCCGACGTGCGCGTCCGGCAGCGTGCGGCGATGTACGCGGTGGAGATCCAGAAGAAATTCGCCCTCGGCGCGGCGTGTATCGTGATGGCCGTGACCGGGCTCGCGGTCGCAATCCGCGTCAGTAACGGCGGCGCGGCGCAGGTGATCGGCGCGAGCTGCGTCGTCTTCGGCGCGTACTACGGGCTGTTCATGATCGGCGAAGATCTCGCCGACCGACTGATCATCTCGCCCACGGTCGGGATGTGGGGAGCGAACGCGCTCCTCTTCGCGGCCGCGCTGCTCGCGATGTGGCGGCCGCGAAGGCCATCACCGTTGCGTCAGCCGGCGGTCGCGATCCGCGACTAGTCGCGTGACCGCATCGACGACTCGTTTCCACTCGTTTCCGCTGGTTTCTTCTCGTCTTCGCAGGGAGCTCGCATGCGCTCGCTCACGCTCTCCGTTGCCGCCCTCGTGCTTCCCGGCGCGCTCGCGGCGCAGTCGACGGTCGCATTGACTGACCGCGTCGACCCCGACGCGGTGATGTTCGTGTTCGAGCGCTTCGCCGACATCTTCGGCAGCCGATTGGTCGCCGCGTTCGAGGCGATCCCAGCCGACCGGTACGACTTCCGACCGATGCCAGCTCAGCGGACCGTCGGCAACATCGCGCAGCACCTCGAAGACGCGAACTACGAACTCTGCGAACAACTCGGCGTGCCGAAGACGCTCGAGCGTCCGGCGCGGGCAAACAATTCGCTGGCGGACACCGCGAAGTCACCCTGGCCGAAGGACACGCTCGTGGCGCGCCTGCGGGCGTCGCTCCGATTCTGCGACGCGGCGCTCGACGGCGTGCCGCACCTCGAGTCGGCGGCGCACGCTAACATCCTACTCGCGCTCGAGACCGACCTGGCGGAGCACTACAGTCAGATCGCCATCTACATGCGCCTGCTCGGCCTCGTCCCTCCCTCGGCGCTGCCACCCGCGCCGCGCGCGACCGTCGAGCTACCGGGGTCCGAGCTCGCGCGCTACGTGGGCGTCTATCACTTGGCGCAAGGACTGGAGCTCGAGGTGACGCTGCGCGACGGCGGTCTCTTCGCCCGATCGAACGCGGGCGGCGCGCCAGTGCGACTCTGGCCCGAGGGCGGCGCCACGTTCTTCGCGAAGGAGGCGGACGCGGAGATCCGCTTCATGCACGATGCGACCGGCGCGGTCACAGCGGTCGTGGTGCACCAGTACGGGCGTGACCGTTTCGGTCGGAAGATCCGGTAGCGGCGTCGCCGCGGAGCTCAGTGGTTCACGGACCACGCCGCGCTACGCGGCACGTGCGTGCTGACGAAGTAGTACTCCCTCGCGATCATCGTCCCGATCACGAGCAGTACGATCAGCAGCTTGAGGCCGCGCAACACCGACTCAACACGCCGAGCCGCGGCGGCTTTGGCGCGGATCTCCGCGACGGTGAGACGAATGACATCCCATGTGCGACTCGGAGGGAGCGGGACGACCATCGCCTCGTCGGCGCTCGTTGTGTCGTGCCCCAACGGCTGCAACGGCGAGCATGCTCGACGCTGCGAAAGTGGCCGACCGACTATGAAGCCGAATGGTCTCTACTCCACATACCTCGCGATCACGCGAAGCGTTTCATCGCGTAGTCCTCGCGCTTCCGCGCGTCAGCGCTCAGTGGCAAGCCCCTTGAGCGCCAACGGCGCGAATGGGAAAGGCAGGAGCGATATCGGTGCAAGCGCGCACCGCGCGCGCACCGGTATCGCTCCTCTTGCTGGCACAATCGTGATTGACGGCGCAAAGTTGTTGGATGAAGCCCGGCGTGCCGATCAACACTCGGATTGCTCGGCGACGGCTACCACGCGAGACGCATCATGTCGTAGCCGGAATCTTTGATCTGGATCTAGAAGGGTGCGGAGCTCGCAGGCTCGCACGCCCTCGAATCTCGCCTGTCGGTCGGTTCCGCACGGGATCGCGGAGTGACGTTCACCCTTGGCTCGGGGTTCGAATCTCAGTCACAGGGTTCTTAGAGGAGCTACTATGTACCGATCCATAGTTGCGCTGGGCTCGTGCGCGATCGTCGTGCTCGCGGCATGCGAGCCAAGGAAGAGCTCGTGCTTCGATCTCACCGCGCCCGGCGTGGTGATTTACTCGCCGGCCCTCGACCTTACCATCCGAGACGTTTATGGGCGCGGCGAGGCGTTTGGTGACACGGTGGTTGTCCACAGCGGCGCCGATTCCGTCGTAACGACGGGCATCGATAGTCTGCGCGTGACCGCCGGCTACACGACCCCGGGCTCTTTTCTCGTGCGGGTCAGCAGGCCGTTCTATCGCGATGTCGTGCTGCCGAACGTAGTGGTGAGGCCCGGTGCTTGTAGTGCGGAGATCACCAACGTTTCCATCACGCTCCAGCTGCTTCCGGGCGCGCCTCCCATCCGCTCCGTCGCGGTGATTGGGACAGAATTCCTGACAACACCAGGAGAGCAACTCTCCCTGCGCGCTCTCATCGACGCTGATCCGGGCGTCCCGGCCGCCGTCATCTGGCGGCTCTCCGATACTA
>JALZAE010000107.1 GCA_030948535.1 Gemmatimonadota bacterium
CGCGCCACTCCGAGATCACTGCCGATCGCGCGGGGATGCTCGTCGTCGGTAAGGAAGAGGTCGCCCGAAAGGTGCTGATGTCGTGGACGCTGAAATCCTTTCCGCTGCAGGCGCGCATCAATCAGGATGCATGGCGCGAGCAGGAGGAGATGGCGGACGAGATCTCCCGTTTTGCCGAGTGGACGCTGTCATCCACTCCCTTTCTCGCCGGGCGTTTGCGATTGATGAAGGACTTCGCGGCGAGCGAGGGACTGATCGGATGGCGCGCCTTGATCGACCACTGGGCGCCGCCGCCACCAACCACTGAAGCGAAGCCGGAGACGCCAAAGGCGGCACCGCCCGCCGATGCGGCGAAACAGGGACCACCAGCGGCGGATCAAAACAGCGTGCGACTCGAATGCGTGAAGTGCAAAGAGCCCATGCGTGTGCCAAAGAGCGCGCTGGAGACGGGCGAGACGGTCAACGTCCGCTGTCCGAATCCGGCGTGCCGCAGCGTGCTCACCGTCACGCCGAGGAAGCCCGCCGCGGCGCCGGCTCCGGTGCCAAAGCCGGACGCGCCCGCGTCGGATCCGAATACCGTCCGACTCACCTGCGTAAACTGCAAGGAGTCGATGCGCATCCCCAAGAGCGCGCTGGAGGGAGGTGAGCCCGTCAACGTGCGCTGTCCGAACGCGGCATGTCGCGCCGTGCTCACGGTGACGCCAAAGAAGTCGGCGCCGGTGTCGCAGCCGCTCGAATCGATGACGACGCAGGACTAGCAACCAGTAGAGTGAACGGAGGAGACGAACATGGCGGACGGACTGTTGGACGGCATCACCGGCGTCGGCGGAGCAATTCCTTTGGTCTTGCCGGAGCAGATCAGTGCCGCGCTCGACTCGTTGAAGGATGTGGTCGCGACACCAGGGTCGGAGAACATCTTTCACGCGCTCACCGATCTGGTGAATTCGGAAGCGGCGTCGCACGGTGCGGCTGACGTCTCCGCTACGGTCGCTGCCGGCGCCGCATCCGTCACCATCGACGCGGAGCACGATCGGGCTGTCGATCCCGCGGCGACCGCTGCCGCCGCGGGCTTGATGCAGGAGCAGATGCAACAGAGCACCGACGTGTTGAATCGCGTGAACGACATGCTGCAGAACGTGCACGATGCGCAGGTGCACGCCATCGATAACCTGGCGGGGGGTGGGCCGTCGGCTGGCGCTGCCGGCTTCGCTGAGGGGACAGCGCTGCACGACAACATCGAGTACGGCGTGTCCGCCGCGCACGGTCCGAGCGACACCGTGGTCGATGCCACGCCGGTCGACGCGACCATTGGCCACGAATCGATCCACGTGATCGATGGCCATCCAGCCGGGGACGCGATCGATGGCGCCGCCGACGGTTCCGCGGCGATCGGAACGGGACCGCGCTCCATGTCCGGCTCTGCCCACGCGGCGCCGCAGCAGATGGTGCAGATGGAGCAGCAGCAGGTGGCGGCCACCCAGGTCGTCACCGATCCATCGACGACGAGCGACGTCAGCAGCATCCACGACGTGCACGCCGACACTCACGTCGACCACCATGACGACACGCACACCGAGGAGCACACGGAAGAGCCGCCGCCGGAGCCCGCCCACGAGCCGGTCCCCGAAACGCATACGGAGCCCGAAGCGGCGCACACTGATCCGTGAAGTCGAGAGCTCATCCGCGGACTATGCCCGCGGATGAGCTTTTTCGCGCTCCGGCTACGCCTTACTAAGAAGAGAGCACTTACCTGTACTGGAGCGGAACATGGCGGACTCGATCTTTGGAGACTTGGCGAAAGAGCTCGGCGGCGTCGCTGCCGGCGATTTGGGTCAGTCAATCAGCAGCATTCTCGGTGAGGCAGCGCCGGGACTCGTCCATGCACTCTCCGACCTGCAAGTCGACCTCTCCGGCCTGAACCACGACGCGGCCGCGCAGGTGATCAACGCCGTTCAGGATCTCGATCACGTGCCGACGCCCGAGGAGATCGAGCATCTATTCCAGGATGCGAAGACGGCCGACGAGCACAAGACCGCCGCGGACGCACTCCACGCCGATCAGGTGAAGGCCGCCGAGCAGGGTGAGTTCGACAAAGCACACGAGCTCTCGGGTAAGACCGAGTATTTGCTTCAGGACGCCAAAGAGCACGGCGCCGCCCTCGATCATCCGATTGTAGAGGCGCAGAAGGAAGGTGCGGCCCTCGACAACGCGAGCTGGCAGCAGCAGATGTCTCACGAAGCCGCGCACGACACCGTCGCCTACGTTCAGGCCGGTGACGCGTCGCACGCCGCCGATTCGGCGCAGCACGCGGACGATCACGCCGCCGTCGCCGCGGATTACGGCAGCCACGGCGGCGCGACGACGCACGATGCGTCGCACGACGCGGTGACCGAGACGGACGGCGCGGCGGCGTAACGGCGGACTAGCACGAAACTTCTTCTCTAGAGGGTGAGCACATGGCCGACGATACCACCGCGACCCAAGAGCTCGATTTCCAAGGCATCCCCGTCGCGTACGCGGTGGAGCTCGCCTCGCTGAACGTCGCCGAGCACGAGCATGTGGTCGACGCGGTCCACGACCTCGGCCATGTGCCGACGCAGGAAGAGATCGATCAGATCGCACACGACGCGGTGCTCGGCGACGCGCATCGCGTCGCCGCGGATGCGCTCCAGCACGAGCAGGCCATCAAGGCGGAAGAGCACGATTACGCCGGCGCGCAGGATCTGAATACGAAGGCGGGTTACGAGCTGCACGAGGCTGACCACCTCGGCACCAACGTCGAGCACACGCTCGTCGCCGCGGAAAAAGAAGGCGCCGCCCTCGCCAACGCGAGCTTGCATCAGGAGATCGCCAATGACCACGCGGTGGACGCGGCGGCGTATGCGGCAAGCGGCGATCCCTATCACGCGGCGGATTCCGCGCACCTGGCCGACGATCACGCCACGGTGGCGAGCGACTACGGACATCAGGGCGATCACGGTGGGTCGTCCGCGATCCATGATTCGTCGCACGATACGGTGCCGACCGAAACAGACGGCTCGACGGCGGCGTAACGGCTCGAACGACACCGAGGCAGTAGCGTGCAGACCGAACAGGAATCGGAAGCCGCGGTGGAGCACGCGGTTCAAGGGATGCCCGGGTATCACGCCACCGGCGGCACGGCGCACGGCAACGGCGTTGTCGATCAAATTCGCGATGAGATAGACAATCTGCGGCGCAGCGACGCCGCCGAGGAAACGTTCAAGCTCGACCTCGCTGGTCACGACACGGCGAACGGCGTCCCCGTGGTGAATGCTCATCCCGACAGCGACGGACACGACTATCATTCGCACGACGTGATCGACGGGACACACCACGAAGAAGTTCACAGCGGAATCTCGGCCGGCGATGCTGCTCCCGAGCACCATTCAATCGACGAGTGAGCGATGGGCTACTCTTCTCCTCCGGATGGGCTGCAATCCGACGCGGCGCAGCAGCAGACTCCCGGCGCGCCGATTCAGCAGCCGAGCGACTCGCTCATCGAGCGCGTCGAGCATTTCGTGACCGAGACCATCCCTGATGCGGCGATCCACGTGATCGAGGCGATCGCGG
The DNA here is from genome assembly GCA_030948535.1 of Gemmatimonadota bacterium. Classification (GTDB taxonomy): domain Bacteria; phylum Gemmatimonadota; class Gemmatimonadetes; order Gemmatimonadales; family Gemmatimonadaceae; genus JALZAE01. The sequence continues at coordinate 3,592 of JALZAE010000107.1, forward strand.
ACTTCACCACGACGCCTGAAGAGAAGGCGATGGAGCGTATGGAGCACGTCAATGAGCTCCACGGGCACATGATGGAAGCGCTCAGCCGTGGAGACGTCGATGGTGCCGCGGCGCTCAACGCGCTGGCGGAAAGCGAGCTCAACTCGGCCGTCATGCACCTTAAGGATCCCGACTACAAAGATCCGCCGCCCCTCGAGTCGCATCCCGATGCGGGCCCGCCGATGGCCTTTTTGCATCCGCCGGATGAGACGCCGCAGGTGCCGCACGATCTCTCGCACCACGCCGGCGAAGAGTACGGCTGATGCAGTTCACGAAGGGCATCGTCATCGCGCTCACGCCTAGCGGGTTTCGCATTGCCAACACGTGGGGCAGCGAGCAGGATATTCAGACGATGACTGCGGGCGACCGCCTCGCGCTCGCGGTCGGCGATCGCGTGACGGTGTACGGCGGCGTCGCCGCCAATGGCGCCTTCGCCACGTCGAGCATCTCTGTGACGCTTCCTTCCGGCGAAGAGATCGAGGTTCGCGACGAGCCGGTGAACGCCCGGAAGTGAGTCCCGCGCCGGCGGACTTCTTCATCCGCTACGATTGGACGGCCGGACCGCTGCCACCTCCATGGCATTGGGAATTCACGATCGAGATCATGGCCCGCGGCGCCGGCCAGATCGCCGTCCTTCCCGACTATCCATCGCCAAAGGTGCGCGCCTGGACGGAGCAGTTCGCCGTCCATCCCTTTCACATTGATTGGATCTACGGTGTGTTGACGGACAACCACCTGTTCGATGCCGATTGGGCTCGTCGCGGTCAGAATCGCATCGGTGGCGGCGCCGAGTGGATGGTCGTGCACGCCGACGGGCGCAAGATCGATGTGCCGTCCAGTCCGCCTGAGCATTTGGCGGCAGCGACGGCGGCCATGTGTGGCTCGGTCCGCGCGCTCGTGCCCGACCGCTTGTGGGAGTCGCTCACCGCGAAGCGTGAGAAGTACGTGCGGAAGTTCCGGCCGCCACGCTAGCTGAGCTAGCAGCTCGTGGTAGAAACAGCCTTAGGCGATCGGAGGACCGGCTGTGGAACCCAACATGTCCCTGGGTTCGCGCCAGCGTTGGCCGGTGGACGTGGGGCGGCGTAAGTTTGCTCGCGCCCAACTCCTCCACTCTTATCACGGAACAACGATGACGCGCCGATACCTTCGCCCGCTCGGCCTGCTCGTGCTCCTCATTCTTCCCGGATCCGCGGCGATCGCACAGGGCGGACGATTCGATCTCGAGAAGACGAAAGCGGTGCTGACCACCGTCATCGAGAGAACACTCGCCGAGAATGGCATTCCGTCGATGTCGATCGCGCTGGTTCGCGGCGACTCGATCGTGTGGAAGGCAGCGTTCGGCTACACCAATATGCGTACCCACACGCCCGCCACCACCGAGACGCTCTACAGCACCGGGTCGTCGTTCAAGTCGGTCACCGCAACCGCGGTGATGCAGCTCGTCGAGCAAAACAAGCTCAAGCTGGACGACCCAATCAACCGTTACCTCGGCGACGACAAGGTGCAGGACAGGCTACAGAGCGAGAAGCCGGTAACCTTCACGCACATCCTGTCCCACTGGTCCGGGCTCACCAGCGGCGCCGAGACCGAGCCGCTCTGGGGTCGGAAGCTGCCGAAGACCCTCGAGGGATTTACCTCCAAGCTCTACTCGATTCGGGCGCCCGAGACAAAATGGGAGTACAACAACTGGGCTTACGGGACGGCGGGCCTTCTGGTGCAAAAGATCTCGGGCGTCGAGTACGAGAAGTACATGGTCGACAACGTGCTGAATCCGCTCGGCGTGACGACGCCCCATCCGGTGTACCCCTCGCCCGAGATGGTCGAGATGATGGCGCTGCCGTATAAGGCGGGTGGTTCGCTCGGCAAGCCCGTGCCCGAGGTCCAGGTGCACTTCGACGTGTATCCGGCCGGCGACATCTATCTGCGCGCCGAAGACATGGCCCGGTACCTGGGCGCGCAAATCAACGGCGGCACCTTTAACGGTCACCGGATGCTGTCGGAGGAGTCGGTGCGCGAGATGCACAAGCCGCGCTTTGGCGGCGACTATGGCTTCGGGTTCTGGATGGTGCATGACAGCGCCACCGGCCACACCCTCATCCATCACGGCGGCGCCATCGGCGGCCAGCGGGCGTTCTTGATTGGCGACCTCGACGCCCACGTCGGCGTCTATTACATGACCAATTCCGACTACTTACCCGATGCGGCCCCGCCCGCGTGGTCGGACGTCACGGACGCCGCCCTCAAGCTGTTGCGCGGAGAGAACTACGTCCTCCGGCCAGAACGCAAAGGCATCACGGTGGACGAGAAGGTGCTCAACAGCTATGTCGGCACCTACGACTTAGGTCGGGGAGCCATCGTCATCAGCCGCGAAGGTCGCGCCCTCGCGATTCAGCAAAACGGCCAGGCGGCAAAATATGAACTGCTCGCGGAGACCCCCGTGCGCTTCTTCCAGCGGGGCAGCAACGTCACGTTTACCTTCGAAGGTGACGGCGGCAACATCAACCGGTTCGTCCGCGAGGCCGGCGGCCGGCGGCTGACAGCGACCCGCCACAAGTAGCGTGGAGGGTTCAGCCGTCCGCGCGCAGCGACACCGCGGCGGACACTTCCCACTGCACTTCGACCTCAGGACCCCGCGCGCCCAGTTAAATGACGTCGCCAACGGCGAGCGTCACCGGATGCACGACGCGCTGGCCGTTCACGAACGTTCCGTTGCGGCTGCCGAGATCTGCCAGCATGAACCGGATCGGTAGGTCCTCCGTCCAGGCAATGCGGGCATGATGTCGCCCCACGCTGCCGTCGGCGCGCGGATCGAATCGCACCGCAGCCGACGCGGCTCGGCCCAGGATCAGCTCGCGATGCGCACCGAGAGGGACGATGTCGACCTCGGTCGCCCGCGAGCCGCTGATGTGCCGAAAGATGAATCGCACCATCGCCGCCCCCGGATCGGATTACGAGCGTCACCACGCTCCATCCGTAAAGGCGGAAAGTCGGCGCCCGAGGGGTCAGGGAGATTTCGGCGGAGTGAGCTTCGCTCGCGTCGCCACGGCCTTGGCTTGCTGTCCCGACGCGTCGTAGAGCGAGATCATCCGCTTGAGGTTGGTCTGCGTGCGAGGATTGTCGCGGCCCAACACTTTGCTCATCACCTCGTCGGCGTGGAGCAGTAGCTGTTCCGCCTTCGGATAGTCCTTGGTCAAGGTGAAGTGCTCGCCGAGCACTCCCTCCGAGCTCGCGACCAGCCAGCTTCCTGGCGGCTGATATTTCTTGCGGAGCTCGAGACTCTCTTCGAGCGCGCGTCGTCCGCCGGTCGTATCGCCGAGTTTGTCGAGACATCGCCCGAGCGTCTGCAGCGATGCCGCGATCGATGGATGACTCTCCGGAATGGATTTGCCGCGCTGCGCCAGCACCTGCTGGCTGAGCTCCATCGCCTTCTCGTAGTGTCCCTTGTCGAACGAGAACATCGCGTAGTTGAAGACACTGAAAGCGTAGTCGGGATGATCCGCGCCGAGCAGCTGGCGCCGCATGTTGATCACCTCGACATAGGCGCTCTCAGCCGCCTCGTTCTTTCCCTGGAGATCGAGCGCCGTCGCGAGCGCGTTGAGCACGTCGGCGACGAGGGGATGCGGCGGGGGATGGTTTCCCTTGACGATCGCCAGTGCTTCGCGATGCAGTGACTCCGCGGCGGCCCAGTTGTTTTGCTCGCCTCTCGCCACGGCCATGTTGTTCAACGAAAAAGCGATCGCATCGTCGTGCGGACCGAGCACCTGGCGGCGAATCGCCAGCGCTTCGCCGTGGAGTCGCTCGCCGTCCACTTCCTGTCCCTTGCTGTGGGCGACGCTGCCGAGGTTGTCGAGCAGCAACGCCAGCAGCGTGTCGGGCTTGGACGAGCTCGAGCGCTTCAATACCAGCGCGCTGCGCAGCATCGTATCGGCCTGGTCGAGTTCGCCACGCGCGCTCAGCAACCCGGCCACGTTGTTGACCGCATTGATGTACTCGGGACTGGTCGGCCCGTTGATCTGCCGCCGAAGGATGAGCGCTTCGTTCAAGTGCCGCGCCGCATCGTCGTATCGGCCGAGCGACTGATAGCTCTGGCCGATGACCATCTCGAGCTCGGCGCGCACGGCTGGCTGGCCGACGAGCTCGGTGGAGATGCGCCTGGCCGCGCCGTCGAGCACCTCGGACACCGGCACGTCGCGCCCGCCCGTCGCCGGCCGAACCGAGCTCAATAGGTCGCGCAGGAATCCGCTCACGCGCTCGGCGCGAAGCTGCGCGGCGCGCGCGACCGTCGCCTGCGCCGAGGTCGAGATCACGCCACCGACGAGCGCGACGAGCACCAGAAGCGACGCCGTGACGGCGGCCGCGTTTCTCTTCACGAACTTTCGGAGCCGATAGCCGGCCCAGTCCCGCTGTGCGGCGATCGGCAGACCGGTGAGATGCCGGCGCAGGTCGTTGTCCAACGCGTCGACGGATGCGTAGCGACGCTCCGGCTCGTGGCGCAGCGACATCAGCACGATCTGATCGAGCTCGCCGCGCAACTTGCGCCGCAGCCGGTCGGCCGACCGCTCGCCCCGGCGAACGGCCGCGTCGTCCGTGACCACCATGCTCGGCCGCGGCACCGGTTGGCTCAGCACGATCTGCTCGATATCCATCACGGCTCGGCTCGGAAAGACGTGCGGGCGCCGCCCTGCGAGCAGCTCGAACAGTACGACGCCTAGCGAATAGACGTCGGAGGCGGTCGTCAGCGTGAGGCCGCGAATCTGCTCGGGACTGGCGTACTCCGGCGTGAACGGGCGCGCGCCGCCGCGGGTGAGGGGCATCGCATCGTCGCTCGCGTCGTCGCCGAGCAGCTTGGCGATGCCGAAGTCGAGCAGCTTCACCGTGCCGTCCGGCGTGACGAAGATGTTGCCGGGCTTGAGATCGCGGTGGACCACCAGATTCTTGTGCGCGTGCTGCACGGCGCCGCACACCTGGCGAAAGAGCGCCAGGCGGTCGCGCAGCGAGCTCTTTCGCGCGTCGCACCAGATCGTGATGGGATCGCCTTCGACGAACTCCATCACGAGAAAGGGGCGGCCGTCTGGTGTCACGCCTCCGTCGAGCAGTGTGGCGATGTTCGGATGCTCGAGGCTGGCCAGGATCTGCCGCTCGCGGCGAAAACGGGCAAGGGTGAGCTCGGAGTCGAGACCGCGCTGCACGATTTTGATCGCGACGCGCTTGCGATATTGATCGTCCGCGCGGACGGCCTCGTACACGGCGCCCATGCCGCCCATGCCGATCAGCTTCACCACATCGTAGGCGCCGAGCCGCTGTCCAACGAGTCCGGCAGGCGACTCGCCGCCATCGAGGTCGGAGCCGAGGGGTGAGGAGAGGCGTGAATCGGTCGTCTCGGAGGCGATGATCAGCGCCTCGATCTCCAGGCGCATCATCGAGTCATCCTTCGTCGCGCGCGCGAGATACTCGGAGCGCTCAGCCGCGGGCTGATCCATGACGGCGTCGAATAGCTCTCGCAGACGGTGAAGCCGGTCGCCTCCCTCCGTCACCGCGTGTCCTCTGCTGATTCGGCGCCGAGCTCGCGCGCGAGCCACGCCTTGGCGAAGCGCCAGTCGCGCTTTGCCGTCGCCGTCGAGATACCGAGCGCTTCGGCGACCTCCGGCACCTCGAGTCCTCCGAAGACGCGCAGCTCCACGACCTGCGCCCACCGCGGCTCGGCGGCGGCTAGGCGGGTCATCGCGTCGTCGAGCACGAGCAAGTCGATGATCTTGTCGTCGCGTCCGGCGATCGCTTCATCGAGCGTTACGCGCAGGTTGCTGCTGCGCTTCGCCGCGTTGCGCGCGCGTGCGTGATCGACCAATACGCGCCTCATTGTCTGCGACGCCGCCCGAAGAAAGTGATTGCGGTTCTCGAACGTCGCGGGCGAGCCGTCGACGAGGCGGAGAAATGCCTCGTGTACCAGCGCCGTCGGCTGCAGCGTGTGGTCGGGGCGCTCGCCGCGCATGTGGTTCGCGGCGATGCCTTTCAGCTCGGCGTAGAGGATTGGCAGCAGCTGGTCGAAGGCTGCCGCATCGCCGCGTCGCGCATCATCGAGCAACCGCGTGACGGTGTGGACGGCATTCGGATCGGCTGCCATCTGAACCCTTCGCGAGAGAGATTGAGGGATTGCCGACGCCTAATGTACGATCCGGTCATCCGGCTGCCAGCGTGAGATTTCAGGGTCGGTGGAGGGGTAGGGTTGGGGCGCGATTCACGGTACGCGGGGTTATTCTTAGAAATGGACCGTACAGTCGCGTATTTCTCGATGGAGATTTGCCTCGAAGAGGCGATCCCGACATACAGCGGTGGACTTGGAGTCTTAGCAGGCGATACGCTGCGCAGCGCTGCCGACGCGTGGCTCCCGATGGTGGGCGTTACGCTACTCCACCGGAAAGGGTACTTCGCCCAGCATCTCGACGCGGCGGGCAGGCAGACGGAATCGCCGGAGTCGTGGCGACCCGAGAGCCGGCTCGAGTTGATGGCGCCGATCGTCGCGGTGCAAATTCAGGGAAGGCGGGTCGCCATTCGCGCCTGGAAATACCCGGTCCGCGGCGTCTCCGGGGGGGAGGTACCGGTGTACCTGCTCGATACCGCTCTCGACGAGAACTCCGAGTGGGATCGCGCCCTCACCGATACGCTCTACGGCGGCGACTCGTTCTACCGACTCTGCCAGGAGATCGTGCTCGGCATGGGCGGCGCGGCGATGCTGGAGGCGCTGGGTTACCGCGGCGATGTGCACTACCACATCAACGAAGGGCACGCGGCGCTGCTCACCATCACGCTGCTCGAGCGCCAGCTGGCGGGCCGCGCGGCCTGGGACGTGACGGAGGCTGATCTCGAGGCGGTGCGCCAGAAGTGCGTGTTCACGACCCACACGCCGGTGCCTGCCGGCCACGACAAGTTTCCCATCACGACCGTTCGCGACGTGCTCGGCGATTCGGCCGTCGGCCTCATCGACTCGGCGCAGGGCGCCGACGGCAGCGGCCAGCTCAACATGACGTATCTCGCGCTGGGTCTCTCCCGCTTCATGAACGGCGTGGCGATGCGGCATCGCGAAGTGTCACGCGAGATGTTCCCGCGCTACCCGATCGATTCGATCACCAACGGCGTGCACGCGGTGACGTGGACATCGGAGCCCTTCCGCGCGCTGTTCGATGCACGCATCCCGGAGTGGCGCCGGGACAATCTGTATTTGCGCTATGCCGTCGGCATTCCGCTGACCGAGGTGCGCGAGGCCCACGCGAAGGCGAAGGCGATACTCGCTGAGGAAGTCGAGCGGCGTACTGGTGTCACGCTCGACCCCGCCGTGATGACCATCGGCTTCGCGCGCAGGGCGACGCCGTACAAGCGCGCCGATCTGATCTTCAGCGATCTCGAGCGGCTCCGGCGAATTGCCAGCACTGTTGGGAAGCTGCAGATCGTCTACGGCGGCAAGGCGCATCCGCACGACGAAGGTGGCAAGGCGCTCATCATGCGCATCCACGAAGCGGCGGCGGAATTGTCGGATACCGTGCGGATCGTCTATCTCGAGAATTACGACATGGCGTTGGCCCAGAAGCTCGTGCCCGGCGTCGATCTCTGGCTGAACAATCCGCAGAAGCCGCTCGAGGCGAGCGGCACGAGCGGCATGAAGGCGGCGCTCAATGGTGTTCCGTCGTTGAGCGTGCTCGACGGGTGGTGGATCGAGGGACACATCGAGGGCGTGACCGGTTGGAAGATCGGCCACACGCAGGAGCCGGCCGATCTCTCGTCGGATGCGTCCGACCTATTCCTGACGCTGGAGCGCGTGATCCTTCCGCTGTTTTACGGTCTGCCCTTCGCGTACGCGGAGGTCATGCGCTACGCCATTGCGCAGAACGGGAGCTTCTTCAACACGCAGCGCATGGTGCGGCAGTACGTGCACAACGCGTATTTCCCTGCCAGCCCGCCGTCGGCGGTCGACGAGTACGCGACTCGCTGAGCTCATAGGGCGCTAGCGGAGATACCGCTCCGCGGCGCGGATCGTCCCTTCGTCCTGCTCCTTGCGCGCCGCGTCGAGAATCTTTCGCACGTGCGCCTTGAGCCGGTCGTCGCCCCAGTAATATCCGGTCGCCTGCTCGGCGCTTCCGGTCTCGCCGTCGACCGCCGCCTCGATCAGGGCGCGGGCGGCGGCTTCGTCGTAGCCGGGATCATCGCGCGGCGGCAGCGGAACACGCCGCGCCGAACCGCCCCATCCAGCCGAATCTTCGTTGACGAATGCTCGAGACATCGCGGATTACTGTTGCGAGTGGTGTTTCATGGCGCCGACTGACGCGGTGACGAACGACGGTGACGCTGAGCGCCGACGGAATGACGCGTGGCGGCCATAGGGGTTGTATAGCAAGGACCGGCGCCCGGCCAGGGTCGTCTGCTGGCGCCCGAACCCCGCCAGCCCCCAGCCTCCGACTCCCGCCGTTCTCCGTGTGACCCTCCGCTGACGCGGCGCTGCGACCTTTTCGCACCATCGGCATTCGACTGATGGTGATCGATCGAGTGCTCGACGTCATCATAGCTCCGTCACCCGACGCACTTCGGCGGTGGCATGACGAATCAAATCTCACGAGGGAGTCGAGCCATGAACGAGCACGAAACGGATGAGCTCATCGCGCTGAGCGACGATGAGCAAGGGCGGCTGGTCGGTGGGGACTGCGGCGGCGGAAACACTTCACACTGCGCAGGTCAAAAGGTCGGGGCGTTTCTCGCCGGCGCGATCGACTTTGCCGAGGGCAACTACGGCCGTGGCGCAGCGGTTTGGGGCTTCCTCTTTGGCTGATGTCATCAACGGGCGCCGAGCGTGCGGGCCCACGCGGCGTCCAAATCCAACGGCCCGATCACCTAGGAGCACATGCCATGGACAACCTGACACTCGCAGTCGAGCCAGCGAGCGCGCTCGAACCGATCACATCGGAACAGGAGCTGGTGCGCATCGAAGGTGGTGGACCCTTCGACGAGCTCATCAAGCAGGGAATCAAAGAGGCGGCGAAATACCTGCTCCAGCACTGGCAGGAAATCGAGAACGGATACCTGAGCGTTCGTTGCGACCACTAGTCATCTCGCCACCCCTTTGACGTGAGGACCGACAACATGAAGCTGAGTATGGGCGGCGGACTCTCCGCCATGACTGTGAATGAGATGACCATCTGCACTGGCGGCGATGATCCGTGCGGCACGTCGGGTGGACAGACCTTCGCTACGCGCGTCGGCCAGGTGCTGGGCCATGTCGGCGAGTTCATCCACGGTTTCTTCGAGGGATTCTCGACCGGCACTCGCTGCTGATTTCTCGCTGGATTCCAAACGCTCATTCATACGGGAGCATCACAATGACCAATCGAGCGCCGTGGGAACGCTTCGCAGCGTGGTTCTCCTCGCTGTCCGTTCCTAAGAAGGTGGTTCTCGCAGCCGTGGTTGTCTTCGCGGTTTGGTTCCTCTCGCATCCGGCGCAGATCATCAC
>JALZAE010000108.1 GCA_030948535.1 Gemmatimonadota bacterium
CGCCACGGCGACGATCCATGACACGATCGGCAGCGACGGCCGGGCGATCCATCGTGCGTCACCCAGCACGAGCGTGCTGATGCCGGCGAGCGCGGCAACGATCGCCAGCACGAGGCCGAGTCCGCGCGCGATGATCGCGACGCCGAGCCGCGAGCGCTCGCGATCGACCAGTTGATTGACGGTCATGCGGTGAGTGCCCGTTCGTTCATGGGGTGGGCCGGCTCGTGACGGCGTAGACGAAGAGGTTCACGCCCATGCGGAGAGCGGCCTCGTGCAACGCCGGCGGATCGTGATACACCTCGACATCCTCCCAGCCGTTCCCGAGATCGCTCTGATATGTGTAGTACACGGCGAGCCGGTCGCCGATGAAGATGCCGAAACCCTGCGGCGGCTTTCCATCGTGCTCGTGGATCTTGGGCACGCCCTTCGGAAAATCGTAGACGACGTGATAGATGGCGTGCGAGAGCGGCACCTCGACCAATTTGCGATCGGGAAAGACGCGCGCGATCTCGCGCCGAAAGCTCTCGTCCAGTCCATAGTTGTCGTCGGCGTGGAGAAAACCGCCGCGCGTGAGATATTCCCGCAGCCGAGCCACTTCGTCGTCGGTGAGCTTGAAGTTGCCGTGACCCGTCATGTGGAGATACGGGTAGTCCCAGAGCTGATCATCCATCAACCGGACCCGCGCTTCGCGCCGCTCGACCTTGAGCGCGGTGCGCGTGGCGATCGCCTCGAGCAGGTTCGGCAGGCTCGATGGGTTCGCGTACCAATCGCCGCCGCCGTCGTACTGCAGGCGAGCGATGGTGAGATGCGGCGTGGTCGCCGGCTGCAGCGCAATCAGCGATGCCAGCGCGATGGTGCGAAAGATCATTCTTCGTGGACCAGCTTGTAGGCGAGGTTTCGCGGAACCCGGTGAGTCTCGGTCAGTATCCGTGCCACCTCGCGCGCGGAGGTGCCACCATTGCGCAGCGCGCGCGCGCGCGCGCGGAGCATCACTTCATCCAGCACCGGCGCCGATGCGCCGGCCAGCACGATCACCACTTCGCCTCTCGGCGGCGCACTTTCATAGTACTGCACCAGCTCGGCCACCGTTCCTCGCCGAAACTCCTCGAACTGCTTCGTCAGCTCGCGCGCCACCGCCACTATGCGCTCTCCCTCACCCAACGCAACGAGCGCCTCCAATGTTGAGACGACGCGGTTGGGTGCTTCGTACACAACCGAGGTGTGCGGATTGCGTGCGAGCTCTTCGAGCGCCTCGGAGCGGTCGCGTCCCTTGCGATCGAGAAAGCCGAAAAATGTGAAGCGCGATGCATCGATGCCGGAAGCGACCAGCGCCGCTAACAGCGCCGAAGCGCCGGGAACCGGCGTCACCGTAATTCCCGCGGCAATCGCGGCCGCCACCAATCGCGCGCCTGGATCGGAGAGGAGCGGCGTGCCCGCATCGGAAATCAACGCCAGTGAATCTCCGCGCAGCATGCGGTCGACGAGCCCCGGCGTCGTGCTCGCTTCGTTGTGCTCGTGATGCGCTACCAGCGCCGTGGCGATCCCGTACCGGTCGAGCAAGTGGCGCGAATGGCGCGTGTCTTCCGCCAGCACCGCCTTCACCGACCGCAACGTCTCGATCGCCCTCGCCGAAAAATCCTCGAGGTTGCCGATGGGAGTGCTGACGACGAACAACGAGCCAGTCGCGGGCGTTGTCATTCTTTGATTTAGCGAGGTGCGCGGGCACGGGCTACCGCGCGGGCTGTAAGCAAGGCGTAAAAAGCAACGCTCCCCACCGGGCGATGGAGAGCGTGCACGACGGAGCAGCGGCGTGCGCGATGCGCGCGCGCGCTACGCCGCCGTTGCGTTCGTGTGCTCCTTGAACTTGGCCTCGAGCTTGGTCTTCGGCACCGCGCCGATCACCTGATCGACGAGCTTGCCGTCCTTGAAGAACAGCACCGTCGGAATCGAGCGCACGCCGAATTTCATCGCCGTCTGCTGATTCGTGTCGACGTCGAGCTTGGCCACCTTCGCCTTGCCCGCGTACTCGGTCGCCAGCTGATCGAGGATCGGAGCGATCATGCGGCACGGCCCGCACCACGTCGCCCAGAAATCCACCACCGCCAGCCCTTCGTGCTTCTCGATCTCCTGCTCGAAGCTCGTATCCGTCACCGCCATAGCGTTCGACATTCTTCCTCCGCCGCGGGTTCGCGCCCGCGGCCATCGCAATTAAGTTGTAGGCCCCACTTCGAGGGCCAGACCATGCCACTCACGACTCGTCGCGGTACGCGCATCGCCCACATCGGCATTGCCGTGCGCGCGCTCGGCGAGACGCTCCCGCTCTATCGCGACATCCTCGGCCTGCTCGAGGTGCCGCTTGATGACGCCGACGGCGCCCATATCGCCGGACTTGCCGCGGGCGACGCGCTCGTCGAGTTGCTGGAGCCCGACCGTCCCGGCTCACCCATCGATAATTTCATCGCCAAGCGCGGGCCTGGCATCCATCACATTTGCTTCGTCGTCGATGACCTCGATGCATCGCTCGCGCGATGCCGAGCCGCTGGTCTCCGGCTCATCGATGAAACCCCGCGGCTGGGTGCGGAAGGCAAACGCATCGCCTTTCTCCACCCGAGTGCCGCGGGCGGCGTACTCATCGAGCTCACTGAAGACTAACGAGGGGTGGAAGCGCGCCGTTCCCGGAAGTGCCGTTTTACTTCTGCCGGGCGTGGCAGAGATCCCCGATCGGCTCGAGCTCGGTGCTCTCGACGAACCAGCGCCCATCGCGACTCGACACCGTCGTCAGCTTGGTCGTGCGGGTGATGCGCTTGTTGGTGAGCGTCACCTCGAACACCGGCAGGTTGTTGAGCGTCGATTGATTGGTTACTTCGTATTTTTCGTAGCAGGAGAGATAGCTCTGCATGATCAGAATGCGCCGCTCCAGCTGCGACCGGTCCACCTGATCGCGCGACGGCCCCTGGCTAGTCCCCCACGCAAGCGCCATCTCCTGGATGTCCTGCGACTTGGCGGCCACAAGGAAGCGGTCGACGGCCGCCCGCGCCGATGCCGCACCGGGGAGCGCGGCGTCGCGCGACGGTGACATGGTGGCACCGGAGCTGGAGGTCACGACCTGCTGGCTGCCACAGGCCGCAAGCCCGGCAAGGCCGGCGAGCGCGATCGAGAGGGTGAGTCGAGCGGCGGCGCGAAGAGCGTTCACAGCGTGCTCCATGGTTTTGAGCTGGTTGACGGCGGCGAACCTAACGGCGGACGAATATGCGAGCAAGCAAACGGCGGTCGAGCAAATCTGCGGGCGCACGCGACCCGAAACCGATACCTCAGCGACTCTACATCAACGTCGATCACGTTGCTACGGTGCGCCAGGCGCGCCGCGGTACCGAGCCCGACGTCGTCGCCGCGGCCCTCCTTTGCGAGCAAGCCGGCGCCGACGGCATCACCGCCCATCTCCGCGAGGACCGGCGGCACATCCAGGATGACGACGTACGCCGCCTGATGGCCACGGTGCGGTCCGTCTTCAACTTCGAAATGTCCTTCGCCGACGACATCGTCGCGCTCGCTGAAGAGCTGAAACCCCACCAGACGACACTGGTGCCCGAGCGCCGCGAAGAGGTGACGACCGAAGGCGGACTCGATCTCTCCAACCCGCCCCCGCGGTATGCGGCGGCGATCGCCCGCCTCAAGAGCGCCGGCGTGCGGGTGAGTCTGTTCATCGATACTGATCCCGCCGCCGTCCGCCGCGCGCGCGAGCTCGACGTCGATGCGATCGAGCTGCACACCGGAGCATACGCGAATCATCCGGACGACGGCGGGCATCTCGCCGCCCTGAGCGATGCGGCACGCCTCGCGGCCGAGCTCGGCCTGAGCGTGCACGCCGGCCACGGTCTCACCGTGAGCAACGTGGGCGCCGTCGCGGCCATCCCCGAAATCGAGGAGCTGAACATCGGGCACTCCATTGTCAGCCGGTCGATCTTCGTCGGGCTGGAGATCGCCGTCCGCGAGATGCGTGCGGCAATGGAGGAGGCGCGTGGGTGAGGCGCGGGTGACCGCGCGCGGTCGTCGGGCGTCGGGCTTCGGGCGTCGGGGGGTCGTCAGACCTGTCCAACCGGTGCACTTTAAAGTGTCTGACGCCCCACGCCTGACGCCCGACGCCCCACCCGTGGAGTTCGAATGAGCACCCCAGTCGGTGTAGTAGACTTTTTCGTCGTCGAAGGCACCGAGTATATCGAGCGACTCGATCTGCTCGTGTCGACCGCGGCCGTCACCGGCCCGGACGCGCGCATGTTCCTCCAATACGCGCGCTCGCTCCGTGGAAGCGCGACGATGGCGAAGCAGTTCAGCATCGCGCGCGTCGGTGCCGCGCTCGAGAAAGTTGGGCGCGCCTTGCGCGACGGCCAGCTCAAGTGGGATCCGGCCATCAACGCGGTCATCATCTCGTCGGTCGAGAATCTCAAGATTCTCATGCGCAACGTGCGAAGCCTCACCCCCGCCGACGAAGAGCGCGTGCAAGCGCGCCTCGCCGAGCTCGAGCGAATCGCCCCATCCGGCCCGCGCACGCCGCTTCCACCCGCTACCGCCGGCAGTCCGTTTCTCGTCACTGGCGCCGCAGACCTCGCCGACGCCGTCGATGCCTTCGTCGCCGCGCCCGCCGATCGTGAGGCCATCTCGACGCTCCTCGCGCAGTCACGCGCGATGCGCGGCGTCGCGCTCGTCCGCGATCTGCCGCCCCTCGCCGAAGTGGTCGATGTCGTCGAGCGCCTGGCCCAGTCGATCGACCTCGGCGCCGCCGCGACGACGCGCCATCTGAGCGTCGTCTCCGCCGCGGCCGGCGTGCTGCGCCGGGCATCCGGCGAGCTGGCCAGCGGTCGCCGCCCCGACCAGGCGTCGCCCGAAGCGCTCCGCTTCGTCGCCGCGCAGACCGCCTTCAGTGCGCAGCCGGCGACCGAAGCGCCCCCCGCGACGGATGACATCGTCCCCGTTGCCGACCTCTTCTTCGAGGATGGCGGCGAGACGATCGTGCACGCGTCCCCAACGCCGCCGACGACGCCGCTCGAGCGCTTTCGCACCGAGATGGCGGCACACGCCGCGCGCGTTCGCCACGCCGTGAACGAAGCGCGGGCCTCGCGGAACGCGTATGACGTCGACCGTCTGGCCCGTGAGCTGCGCACCGCCATGAGCGCGATGCAGGGCGCGGCCGAGAGCTTTGGCGAGCGCTCCTTCGCCGGATTCGTGTCGGGATGGAGCCAGCGCATCTTCGCGATCGATGAGGCTGCGCTCGCGGCGCTGGACGAGACCGCGGCGCTCCTCTCCGATCCCGCGACGCGCACCGACGAGCTGCTCAGTCGCATGGAGCATCTCGATCCCACGCGCGAAACGCCGAAGAAGGATGAGCCGCGCGCGCGCTTTGCCACTCCCGTCGGCGCGCGGCTCAAGGCGATCCTCGAGGAAGGGATCGCCGGCATCGATCGGCTCGGCGGCGATCCGCTCAGCCAGCCGGCCGTCATTCCGGAGGAGGAGATCGTTCCGATCGAATCGCTCCTCTATCGCGGGCCCGCTGCCATGGAGCGCGCGCGCGAAGTGCGGGAAGAGATGCGACTCGGCTCGCAACCGCCGTCGCACGACGCGGTGACGGAGCTGCTCGAGCTGCTCGACCTCGCGGCCGTAGAGTAATCTTCGTGCGCGTGCGTTGGCAGACCGCGCTCGGCTTCACGCTGAGCGCGGCGTGCATCGTGTACGTCGTGCATGGCATCGACGTG
>JALZAE010000149.1 GCA_030948535.1 Gemmatimonadota bacterium
GCCCTGCGCACCGCGCGCGACCACATCCGCGCCATGCGCGAGCCCACGAGCAAAACGCTCGGCGACGCCGCGGAGCAGGTGGCGGAGCTGTACGATCGCGAGTCGGGCGACTGGCACGCCACGGCGGAACTGAAGCCCCTCGTCTTCCCGGCGTGACGATCTCTGCCTAACGAGTGAGGAGTCGGCCCATGGCGCGCGACGTCTTCGTCAGCTGGATCGTTCCGACGGCCGAAGTGGTATGTACGGTAGGAGGCGGGCCATGAAGCGACGCGCGCGGATGTCGATGTTCTCAGCGGTCTCGGCGGCGGCGCTGGCGAGTGCCGGCTGTTCGCGTAGTGTGCACGTCGAGCCGATCTCGACCGAGCCGCGCGAAATGTCCATGGAACAGCAGGCGCGGCACGTTGTGAATCGCCTCACCTTTGGCGCGCGTCCCGGCGACTACCAGCGCGTGCTCGCCCTCGGCGCCGATCGCTGGATCGCCGAGCAGCTCCTGCCCGACAAGATTCCAGAGGACACCGCGCTCACCGCAATGCTCTCGCGCTTCGAGACGCAGACGAAGCCGGCCGCGCAGATCCTCGTCGACAATCCGCCGCCGGAAGAGCTCGACCGGCAGCTCCGCGAGCAGCGGCGGAAGATGGGCGACACCGGTGTGTTCATGATGTCGGCCGACGACAGCGCGCGGCGCAAACAATCGGCGGATCGCGCGAACCAGCTCGGCGCGCAGCTCCTGGCGGCGAAGGTGGCGCGCGCGCAGGCGACGAACCGGCAGCTGCAGGAGATGATGACGGACTTCTGGGAGAATCACTTCTCGACTTTCATCGGGAAGAGTCCGTCGCGCTACGCCATCGTCGCGTACGAGAACGATGTCATCCGTCCGAACGCGCTGGGCAAGTTCCGCGATCTGCTCGGCGCGGTCGCCAAGAGTCCGATGATGCTCTTCTACCTCGACAATTGGCAGAGCGCGGCGGACAACGAGCATCTCGAGCTGCAGCAGTGGAACGACCTGGCGAAGGCGCGCACTCGCGCCGACAGCGAGAAAATCCGTATGCGCCGTCGCCGCACCGGCTTGAACGAGAATTACGGACGCGAGCTGCTGGAGCTGCATACGCTCGGCGTCGATGGCGGCTACACGCAGAGGGATGTGATCGAAGTCGCGCGCGCGCTCACGGGCTGGACGATTCAGGATCCGCAGAAGGGCGGCGGCTTCATCTTCCGCCCCGAGTGGCACGATGCGATGCCGAAGGTGGTGCTCGGCCATCGGCTGAAGGCGGGACGCGGGATGGAGGATGGCGAAGAGGTGCTCGACATCGTGGCGCGGAGCGAGGCGACGGCGCGCTTCATCGCGACGAAGCTCGTGCGTCGCTTCGTGAGCGACTCGCCGCCGCCGGCGTTAGTGGAGCGCGCGGCGCGCACTTTTCGGGACAGCGACGGCGACATTCGCGCGACGTTGCGGACCATCATCGGATCGTCGGAGTTTTTCGCGCGCGGCGATTTTCGCGCGAAGGTGAAGTCGCCCTTCGAGCTGGTGGTGAGCGCGGCGCGCGCGCTCGACGCGCCGATCGACACGACGCCACGGTTGGCGCAGCAAATCGCCCGGCTGGGGCAGCCCATCTATGGAAAGCTGACGCCCAACGGCTATCCCGACGCCGGCGATGCTTGGGTCAACGCCGGCTCGGTGCTGAACCGGATCAACTTCGGTTTGGCGATCGCTACAGGGCGCGTTGCGGGAATCAAGCTGGCGAGCTGGCCGCCGGCCGCGGCGCTCAACGGTGCACCGATCGCCATTCAAGTGGACAGCGTCGTCGCCGAGATCTTGAGTGGGGAGGCGTCGCCCGACACGCGCGAGATTCTCATCGCGGGGGAGAATCCATTGCTCCGGCGTGCCCCGGCCGATTCGATGGCCATGGCGGGCATGGCTGGCTCCCAGCGACCGCCCGCGCCCCGGACCGCGCTGGCGAACCTCGTTGGACTGGCGCTAGGCGCCCCAGAGTTCCAGCGGCGCTGACGCAGTTAAAGCTTTTCAATTCCGCTGCCGACGCTTTCGAGTGTACCAGTTTGAACTCGAAAGAATGGTCTACCGCAGTCCGGGAATTTGGCGCGGTGGTGCAGAACATAAAACGGGCGGCGGTGAGCTTGGATGCGGCGGCGTCCGGCCCCGCCGTTTCGTTTTTCCGATGTCGTCGGACAATGGTCGCTAAAGTTTTTGTGGGGTCACGCCGACCATTGAATACAGGACGACCCTTTCACGGCCGGCACAGTTCGGCCAATCGAGGAAACGGCGTATGAGCATCAACGGCATAGCATTAGTGGTTGGCAACGCGGCGAGACCCGCGCTGTCGATCAGTGCGCCCGCGATCGATACGCCCCGGACCGAGCAGCAGGCTTCGGCGGTCGGATCCACAAACCCGAACGTCGCCGCGGAGCTCGCGCAGTACGAGCTTCACCGGCCGGACACGGTAGACATCTCTTACGCCGGCGCACAGCTCGCAAGCTTGTTGTACGGCGTGAATCATGAATCCGCGGCCGCGAACATGATCTCGGTTGACGGGACGATCGACTTCGCGAAGCTCCAGGCGTATCTCGACATGCAGGAGCTCACCCCGATCATTCTGAAATTCGACCACGTCGAATTCTCGGATGAAGGAATGAAGCTCGCTTCGGCCGCCTAACGAGAGTCGCGGTAAGAAAGCAAGCGCGCCCAGAATTTTCTCTGGGCGCGCTTTTTTGTGGCATTCACTTGGCGCCGGGTCAGCCCGCGCCCGCCGCGGGAAACTGCCCCGTGTCCTTCGACGCGACGTCCTCGACGTAGAGCATCCGCACCGCGACCATCACCGCGGCGAGGAGCGGCACCGCGACGACGAGTCCGAGAATGCCGAAGAGGAGCGCCATCAACGCCTGCGAGAACAGAGTGAGCGCCGGCGGAAGGTTGACGTTCCCCTTCATCATCAAGGGGATGAGCAGATGCGCGTCGACGAACTGGATCGCCCAATACGCGAGCGCGACGTAGAGCGCCTTCTCCGGTGAATCGAGAAACGCCATCGCCACGGCCGGAATGCCGCTGACGAGCGGCCCAATCGTCGGCACGAAGCCGAAGATCGCGGCGACGACGCCGAGCGCGAACGCCGCTTTCACATGCAGCAGCAGCAGCGCGATCGTGCGCGCGACGCCGACCGCGATCATCGCGATGAGCTGCGTGATCAGCCACTTTCGCAGCGATTGCGCTTCGCCCGTGAGCACGGCATCGATGCGCGCTCGACTTCGCAGCGGCACCAGCGCGAGCAAACCTCGCCGGTACATGTCGGGCTCGGCCGCGATGTAAATGGCGATGAAGAGCACGAGCAAGAGGCCGGCGAATACCTCGAGGGTCGATCTGAAAAAGGGAAAGAGATAGCGCCGCGCGCCGCGCATCTTCCCGAGCATCTGTCCGCGAAGCCGGCCGGGCTGATGTTGGCCAGGGCCGGCAACCGGCGTCGCCGCCGGCGCGACGGCGGCCGAGCTGTCCGGCTCGGCGGCGGTGGTGTCGGTCGCAACCGAATCTTCGGTGAAGATGAGTCCGGCCAATCCGTCGCGATGGCTGTCGAGCCAGATCTCGCCCTTGTCGATGGCTTCGGGCAGCTTCACGCGCAGCTCCTTCGCCTGCACGCGAATCGTCGGTCCGATCCACGCGGCGATCCCGTACATGAGGCCGAAGAACGCGACGACGACGATGGAGACGCCGATGCCGCGCGGGATGCGCCAGCGCTGGAGCCAGTCGGCGCCGGCCGAAATTGCCAGACCGAACAGCAGGCCGAGGAACGCGGTGAAGATCAGCGGATGCGCGAGCCAAATCAGCCAGATCAGCGCGACGAGCCCGATCACGATCGTTGCCGCGCGTCCGACGTCGCGCGACCGCCATGACCGTGCAGGTACTGGAGTGGGACGGCGGGTGGGATTGCTACCTGTCGTGGGCGACTGAGGCGGCGTCGGCTCTGGAGGTTGTGGTGTAGTCACGCATCAAATGTCGCCTCTCCGGCCGCCAATGCAACACGGCTTGGGTTCAGTGCTCGTGATGCTCCGCGTTCCAGATGACAGCAGGATCATCGCTCTCGAACAGATTCGCGTGCACCATCCATCCAAAGATGTTCTTGTGAAAATCACCGTTGACGGCGCGGCAGTCCTCGTATGTGGCGATGGAACTGGTCGGGCCGAAGAGCGGCTTGCCGTCGCGCGTCTCGGACCAGCGATCGGACTCGC
This sequence comes from Gemmatimonadota bacterium, assembly GCA_030948535.1. Taxonomy (GTDB): domain Bacteria; phylum Gemmatimonadota; class Gemmatimonadetes; order Gemmatimonadales; family Gemmatimonadaceae; genus JALZAE01. The sequence goes on from JALZAE010000149.1 coordinate 4,234, forward strand.
CTGATTTCGGCAGACACCAATTCACGTGCTCGTGCCATCGCGCGATGCCGAGCGGAATGCGCTGGTCGAGATCGCCCGGCGCGGCGCCCTGGCGCGCGGTGTACATCGCGCCGACGAGCGTGAAGCTGCCGTCGGCATTCTTGCGATAGAGGAGCGACGTCGGCTTGGCGGCGTCGAAGCGGAAGGCGGCGAGAAAACCATTCTTGTTGCTCGTGAAGTGGTAGACGGGCTGCTTCACGT
>JALZAE010000153.1 GCA_030948535.1 Gemmatimonadota bacterium
CCCACTCACCGACACCAAGCGCACTCAGGAACTCGAAGTACCGCGCCAACCGCGTGAAATCGTCGCGCAACTCGGGTGCGTCGCCGAATTCGTCGCGCAGCTCCTCCAGCGTTCGCGCCTTCAATACCTCGAGCAGCCGGCGTGCCGTCACGTCGTCGATGCCCGCGTCCCCGAGTTTCTTCTCCTGCACCTCGCGCGGCTCGCGCTCCATCTTGTCGACGACGGCGTACACAGCCGGCAGCTGCTCCTCGGCGATGCCCACCATCTTCAGCAGCGAGTTGAGCAGCCGGCGATCGGACACCCGCGCCCGCACATCCTCCGGGCCGAGTCCCAGCACACGCATGACATCGATCGCGGCGGCGAGCAGCTCGGCATCAGCGGTTACGTCCGCTTCGCCGATGATGTCCATGTTCAACTGAAAGTGCTCGCGCAATCTGCCGCGCTGCTGGCGCTCATATCGAAAGAGCTGCGGCACCGAGAACCAGCGCACCGGCTTGCGCAGCGCGTTCGCGCGCGACGCCACCATGCGCGCGAGCGTCGGCGTCATCTCCGGACGCAGCGCGACGTCGCGACCGCCCTTGTCGATGAAATTGTACAGCTGCCCGACGATCTCGGCGCCACTCTTCTTCGTGTACAGCTCGAGCGGCTCGAGCGGCGGTCCGTCATACTCAACGAACGCGAATCGTCGCGCCACCTCACGCCATGCCGCCATGATATGCGACCGCTCGGCAAGCTCGGCGGGGAAGAAGTCGCGAAATCCCGGGAGCGCTGAGGGGGGCATCAGAAGAATCTACCCGGCCAACGGATCGATCTGCAACAGCGCCATGCAGTCGCCCACCGTATGGAACGACCCGGTGACGAGCGTCGTACCGCGCTTCGCCGACGCCATCTCGACGGCGCGCGCGAAGTCGGACTCGGCGCGCACGCTCCATCCGTTGCCGACGGCGAATGCGAGAGCGTCGTCGAGCGACCAAACACGATCGGCAGGCGCGCTCGGCGCAGTCGTCAAAATGAACTCATCGACCTGCGGCGCGAGCTCCGCGAGCATGGCGCGCCAATCCTTGTCGGAGAGCACCGCGACGAGCGCGGAGATCGGCCTGCGCGGCGCGACGCGCGCCAGCAGACGCGCGAGCTCGGCCGCGCCGTGCGGATTGTGCGCGACATCGAAAAGAAATCGCCCGCGCCGCTCGAATCGACCGGGTATCCGAACCGTCGCCAGCGCGTCGGTGTCCTGGGCGGCCGCGGCGTATGGCGGGCCGGCAGTCTCGAGCATCGTCAGCGCCACCGCGGTGTTGTACGCCTGAAATTCACCGAGCAGCGGCGTCGCCAATCTTTGCCCCCTCACCCCTCGCTGAATGGTGAAGCTCGTGCCCTTTGCGTCGATCTCGATGTCGTACACGGGCCGCTCGTCGTCGACGATGCGCACGACCGAGGCGCCCGCGTCATCCGCGTAGCCGGCGAGCAGCGTGCGCACGTGTGGATCGCGATCGCTGATCACCGCGGGCACGCCGCGCTTGAAGATCCCCGCCTTCTCGCGCGCGATATCGCCGATCGTATCACCGAGGTACTGCATGTGGTCGAGCGCGATGGACGTCACGCCGGCGACGAGCGGCGTGATCACATTCGTCGCGTCGAGCCGGCCGCCGAGCCCAACCTCGATCACCGCGACATCGACGCCGGCGCGCGCAAACGCGTCGAAGGCGAGACAGGTCGTCGCCTCGAAGAACGTTGCGCCTGACTTTTCGATCTCGGGCATCCAGCGCGCCGTCCATTCGACGATCTCGTCCTCGTTGATCGGCTGATTACCGATCACGATGCGCTCGCGAAAATCCACGAGATGCGGCGAGGTGTATCGGCCGACACGAAGTCCTTGACTACGCAGCAGCGCGTCGATCGTGTGCACCGTGCTTCCCTTCCCGTTCGTGCCCGCGACGTGGAAGGCCGGAAAGCGCAAATGCGGATCGCCGATCGTGGCGAGCAGAGCGCGAGTTGTCTCGAGGCCGAACTTCCAGCCACCGGTCGTCCGCGCGAAGAGCGACGCGATCGCCGCTTGGTACGGCGAGCTGGCGGCGGCACGCGTGGTCAGGGCGATGACCACCCCATCGATGCCGGCTGCCCGCTCATGTGCCGGAGGAGCTGGTCCACGGTGCGCTTGAGATCCTTGCGATGCGTCACGGCGTCCAGCATGCCGTGGTCGAGCAGAAACTCCGCGGTCTGAAATCCTTCGGGCAGATCCTGGCCAATGGTCTGCTTGATCACGCGCGGGCCGGCGAATCCGATCACCGCGCCGGGCTCGGCCAGGTTCGCATCGCCGAGCATGGCGAAGCTGGCGCTCACGCCACCTGTCGTCGGGTTCGTGAGAATTGCGATGTACGGAATGCGCCGCTCGGCGAGCTGCGACAGCACGGCGCTCGTCTTCGCCATCTGCATCAGGGCCACCATGCCTTCTTCCATCCTCGCGCCGCCCGACGCGCAAACGACCACAGCCGGCAGCCGGCGGCGTCCG
>JALZAE010000156.1 GCA_030948535.1 Gemmatimonadota bacterium
ATCGCGGCCGGCCCGGCGCGCGGCGCACGACGGTTGTCACTCACGATCGATGCCTCACGTGCGGAAGACCAGAATGGGATCGAGGCGCGCGACGCGCCGGAACGAGATGGCGCCCGCGCCGAGGCAGAGGGCGAGCGTTGCGAGCAGCACGACGATGTAGAAGGGCTGCGGCACGAGGAGCCGCAGGCCGAGCGACTCGACCATCCTGTCGGCGAATAGCAGCGGGATTGCGCCGAGCGCGAAGCCGGCGAGCGCGGCGATCGTGGCCTGCTTGGCGATGATGCGGTAGACGAGTGCATCGCTGCCACCGAACGCCTTCACCACGCCGAACTCACGCAGGTGCTCCATCGTCGACGAGTAGAGCGTCTGCGCCACGATTACCACCGCCACCAGCGCGCCGAGGAAAACGGTGAGCACGAAGTTGAGGCCGATGCCCGTGCTCTCCACCCAATAGGCGCGCGATCGCGCCGCCCACGCACTCTTCGTGTAGACGTCGTTGTTCGGCAGACGCGCGCGCAGCTCGGCCATGACGCCGGCGGTGTCCGCGCCGGGCTCGAGCTTGACGAGGATGTACGTCGTCTGTCCCTTCAGGCTTTCCGGCACGAGCGATTGCATCAGCCGGAAGTCGATGAAGGTGATCGGGCTCGTTGTGAAGGAGAGAGCGCCCTCAGTTCGTCCGACGATGCGCAAGCGTTTGCCGAAGATCTCGCGGTAGTCGCCGACGGCGAATTCACCAAGTCGTTTCTCCGCGGATCCATCGAAGAACACATAAGGACCGCGGCGCAGATCTTCGACGTCGCCGGTGTCGATCGCCCACGGGATGCGCCACGTCGAGAAATCGTTCAGCGCGTAGAGCAGTGTCTGCTCCTGCGCGCCCGTCGGCAGCGACACGGAGCCGAACCAGACGATGAGATTGTCGGCGCGGACAATGCCGGGCGTCGAGCGCACGCGCTGCACGCGTCCCTCGGGGAAGATCGTGGCGAAGTCGACATTCTCGGCGTTCTTCGCCGTCACCCAGATGTCGGCGTCGGCGTTGGCGATCGTGACCGATGCGTTGTCGAGCAGTCCCAGGAACAGACCGGTCTGCAACAACACGAGTGCGACCGCGAAGCCGACGCCGATGACGGCGATCGCGAAGCGGACCTTGTCGTGCACCAGCGTTTTGAGAGCGAAATCGACCACGTGACCTATATGGCAGGGCGACGAGCGGGGATGGAACTGCACGGTGGAGTCTGGCCGAAGTCCGCACCGTGATACCGGTCACGGATACGATAGGCGAACGCAGCAGATTGTCTGCTCTTCCGGCCCGCATGGGCATGACGAGAGCCGGTTTGCCGCGTCACGCGCCGAGGATCGACTGACCACCGCTACCAGTCACAAGCGCGCGCCGGGGCCGAGCCCGCATTTTCTCGTCGGTCACCTGCCCGAGATGGGCGGCGACATCCTCGGATTTCTCCTCAAGTGCAAGGAGGAATACGGCGATGTCGTGCAGCTCGAGCTCGGCGGATATGAGACGTTTCTGATCAACGACCCGGCGATGATCGAGCAGGTGCTCGTCGCCGACGCACGCAACTTCATCAAGCACACGTTTTTCTGGCGCCACGTCCGGAAGATCTTCGGCTCGGGGCTGCTCACCAGCGAAGGGGATTTCTGGCTGCGGCAGCGGCGGCTCGCCCAGCCCGCCTTTCATCGCGAGCGCATCGCGGCTTACGCAACGACGATGACGGAGAACACCGAGCGCGCGCTCAGCGAGTGGCGCGACGGTGACGAGCGCGAGCTCCTGCGCGAATTTCTCGACCTGACGCTGCGCATCGTCGCCAAATTCCTGTTCGATGCCGACGTCTCGCGCGATGTCGAAGAAGTCGGTCGCGCCGTGGATACATCGATGCGCGAAGTGGCGGCGCGCTTTCGCCGGCCCTTCCCCATCTCCGACATCATCCCCGTGCCCGGCAACCTGCGCTACCGCCGCGCGGTGCGCCGGCTCGATCGGTTGGTCGAGCGCTTCATCGCGGAGCACAGGCGCGGCGAGCGCAGCCGGCCCGACCTGCTGTCGATGTTGATGGAAGCGCGCGATGAGGACGGCTCGGCGTTGAGCGACAAGCAATTGCGCGATGAGTCGATCACGCTCTTGCTCGCCGGTCACGAGACAACCGCGATCTCGCTGGCGTGGACCTGGTTCCTGCTGGCGCAGAACCCGGACGTCGCGGAGAAGCTCGGCGCCGAGCTCGACAATGTGCTCGGCGATCGCTCCCCGACCATCGACGATGTCGCGCGTTTGCCGTACACCGAAGCGGTCATCACGGAATCGATGCGCATCTATCCGCCGATCTACGCGCTCGGGCGCGAGCCGATCGAGGACTGCGTCATCGGGGGTTACGACGTTCCCGCCGGCGCGACGATCCTGATGCCGCAGTGGGTCGTGCATCGCGACGCGCGATGGTTTGACGATCCGCACGAATGTCGGCCCGAGCGATGGCTGGATGGACTCGCGCAGCGCCTCCCACGATTTGCCTACTTCCCATTCGGCGGCGGGCCGCGCGGCTGCATCGCGAATCGGTTGGCGATGATCGAGATGGTTCTTCTACTCGGCGTGATGGCGAAGCGCTTCCGCGTCGAGCTCATCGGCGCGGCGAGCGAGATCGTTCCCGTCGCGACGATCACGGTGCGCCCGACCCCCGGTGTCAGGGTTCGGCTGCATGCGCGATGACTACTGTGATGGCCGTCACCGCTTCGCGTTGCGCCCGGGTCATCATTTGATTCGCAACTACCCACCTGTCGTCCCCACCACAATCCCAATCATGCCTTCAATCGACGTGACGTCTCGCGCGCTTCGGCCGCGACTGTTCGGCTACGCTGTGCTCCTCGCCGCGACAGTCATGAGCGCGTGCAAGAGCGACTCGAGTGGCCCCGCGCCAACGGGTACCGTACAGGCGAATATCACGACCACGGGCGCGAGCCTGCCCACCGGATACACGGTCACCGTCGGCTCACTCGCGCCGCAGACGGTTCCGGTGAACGGAACCGCCGCGCTTCCCAACATCGTCGTCGGCACTTACTCGGCGACGTTGAGCGGCCTGCCAGCGAACTGCACGGTGTCGGGTACGAATCCCGTATCGGTCACGGTCGTCGCGAATACGACCGTCAACGCGAGCTTTACCGTCGTTTGCGTGCAGACCGTCGGTTCGATCACGGTGACGACGACGACCACGGGCACCGGGATTCCGGCAAGCTTCACCTACGCCATCGATGCGGGTACGGCGGCTACGATCGCCGCTGCTAGCGGAACGGCGACGGTCAGCGCTGTCGCGACGGGAACGCACAACGTGACGCTCACCGTCCCGTCGAACTGCACCGTCGCGGCGACGAATCCGCGCGCGGTCACGGTGGCCGTCGGCGCGGTAGTGACCGCGGCGTTCACCGCCAGCTGCATCACCACCAACCCCACCGGCGTGATCGCGGTGTCGTTCTACAATGGCACCGGCAACTGGGACATCTACACCGTGTGGGCGGACGGCACGCACCTCACCAACCTCACGCCCGGCCTCGCGCAGAACACCTTCAGCTACTGGCCCAACTGGTCCGCCGACGGCACCAAGATCGTGTTCTCGCGCAGCGGCGATCCCGACGCGTCGCTCGCGCCCGAGCATCTGATGGTGATGAACGCGAACGGCACCGGCCTCGTGCGTCTCACCACGCCGCCGACCGGCATGGAAGACACGGAGCCCGCGTGGTCGCCGAACGGACAGAAGATCGCGTTCGCGAGAATGGTCGGCGGTACGGGACCGACCGGCCAACCGACAGCGAACTACGACATCTACACGGTCAATGCCGACGGCTCCAACTTGGTGCGACTGACCAACTCCAGCTCCGACAATGGTCATCCGCGCTGGTCGCCCGACGGCACGAAGATTCTGTTCGAGAGTTTCCGCAACACCGACTACGAGATCTACGTGATGAACGCCGACGGCAGCAGCCCGACGCGC
>JALZAE010000160.1 GCA_030948535.1 Gemmatimonadota bacterium
GGGGCGCCGCGATGGCCGATGAGCTGCATGAGAGACGAACGCCGTCAGGCGTCCGCCTTCTTCGGCGCGATCCAGTCGTTTTCCTTGAAGATGTGGCGCAACGCCTCCCGATCCGCGGCGCTCGGCATCACCGACTCGACGTACGTCTTGTAATTCTCGCGATCCATGGGCTCGCCATTCACGCTGAACGTCATGCCTTTGTAGACGCCAATGCGCCGATTGAACTTCACGCTCGGCAGCGTCAGCTTGGGCTGATCGTCAGGAATGTGCTGGTTGAGGCGGTCCGTCAGTCCTTCGACCTCCTGACGGTACAGCTCACGCGCATGCTCGTTCAGATGCTGCGTCTCCGGCTCCTGCGGATTCGTCCGCTCGTCGAAGCGGCCCTTGAGACCCCACACGTACGCCCACTGCGCCGAGGAAGAGTTGTCGGTGCCGAAGAGGTCGTACGCCGTCGACACCCACTTGTTCAGGTAGCGCTGGATGATGGGCAGCGGAATCTTGCCCGCCTTGATGATGCGCTGCAGACCGCTGTTGCCGGTGCCCAGGTGGTACGACTCCTCGCGCAGCATCGGCTTCATCGAGCGCGACAGCGGCGCGAACGCGGACGTCGACATCATCTGCAGCTGGTACTTGCCGTCGCGATCGATGAATTGCGTGTAGGCGAAGAAGTCGAGCCAGTTCTCGACGCTCTCGTTAAATGAGCCCAGCAGTCGCTGGTGCTCGTCGGCGCGGCGTTGCAGCAGTTTTTCCGCCTCGCGCTTTCCCTCGTCGCCGAAATGCGTGACCAGCAGATACGACATCTGCCAGCCGTGGCGCATCTCCTCCGCCATCACGCGGTAGATCGAAAGGAGATCATAGTCCGACGGCGCGTTCTGGAGCAGCGCGCGCTGCTGCTCGACGGACGCGAACTCGGTATCGCCCTGAAAGATGATGAGCGTCTGCAGCGCATCGCGGATGCGTTGATCCGGAATGTGCATGACGGTCGGCCACTTGGTCTGGCCCTTGTAGTGACCGAACTCGATCTCGGGCACATCGATCTCCCCGAGCTTTACATCGAACTTGTAGTCCTTGAGCTCGTCAGCCTGCAGACCGATGTCGGCCTGCCAGACTTTGAACATGTCGATCCAATCATCGAAGTTCGCGATTTTTGTCAGTGCCATGGTGACTTCCTCCTGTAGACTGCCAACTGCTAAAAGGGCGGGTGCGGGGTACGGGGTTCAGGGAGCGCTTAGAGCTTGGCGTTGACGCGCGAAAATTGTGCTGTGCGCTTCTCGAGAAATGCCGCGAGTCCTTCTTTGGCGTCGGCGCTGCCGAAGCAGCGCAGTTGGGCGTCGAGCTCATAGTCGAGCATCTGCGGCAGCGTGTGATCGAGCGATTGATAGACCGCGCGCTTCACTTTCGCGATCGCCAGCGCGGGCTTCGCCGCCAGCGTCTCGGCGAGCTTCTTCGTTTGGCGTGCGAGATCGGCGTGCGGTACCACCTTGTTGAACAGGCCGAGCCGCTCGCAGTCCGCCGCGTCGATGACCTCGGCGAGCCAGAAGAGCTCGAGCGCCCGCGCCGGACCGACCAGGCGCGGCACGAAGTATGTCGCGCCCCAATCGGGGTGCAGTCCAATCCGGTTGAACGTCATGCCGAGCTTTCCTTCGTCGCTCGCGATGCGCATGTCGCAGGCGAGCGCGAGCGCGGCGCCACCGCCCGCCGCGACGCCGTTCACGCTGGCAATCACCGGCTTCGTCGAGTCGCGAATGGTCATCACGACGCGCCGGCCGGCCTCGATCAGCGCCGACATCGACTCGACATCGTGCCGGCCGATGAGCTCGGACATGTACGAGATGTCCGCACCGGCGCAGAAGCCGCGACCGGCGCCGGTGATCACGATCACCCGTACGCCGTCGTCGCGCTCCAACTCGTCGAGCGCGTCGGCGATCTCGCGGCGCATCGTTCCGGAGAACGAGTTGAGCTTCTCGGGGCGATTGAGCGTGAGCGTGCCCACGCTCGCGTCGCGCGAGACGAGAATGTTCTCGTATGTCATTCGCTCACGCGCTCCAGGATGGTGGCGATGCCCTGCCCGACGCCGATGCACATCGTCGCCAGACCATACCGCGCGCCGCGCCGCCGCATCTCGTGCACGAGCCCCGTGACGATACGCGAGCCGGACGCGCCGAGCGGATGACCGAGCGCGATCGCGCCGCCGTTGACGTTCACCTTCGCCGGATCGGCGCCGAGCTCGCGGATGCATGCGAGCGCCTGCGCGGCGAACGCTTCGTTCAGCTCGATGAGATCGATGTCACCGATGGCGAGGCCGGCCCGCTCGAGCGCCTTGCGCGTCGCGGGCACGGGCCCGATGCCCATCACGTCTGGCGCCACGCCTGCGACCGCCGTCGTGATGATGCGCGCCATCGGCTTGAGGCCGGCGAAAAGTGCCGCGCTGCGCGACATGACCAACGTCGCGCTCGCCCCATCGTTGATGCCGCTCGAGGTCCCGGCGGTCACCGTGCCGCCCTCGGCGCGGAACGCCGGCTTCATCTTGCCTAACGAGTCGATCGTGGTGTCGGGGCGCGGATGCTCATCCTTCGTGACCATCGCGGCGAGCCCACGCGCGGCAGTCACCTCGACCCACACCAGCTCGTCGTCGAAGCGCAGCGCGTCGTTCGCGCGCGCGGTGCGGCGCTGGCTCTCCAGCGCGAAGGCGTCCTGATCCTCACGCGAGATGCAGTAGCGCTTGGCCACCTCTTCGGCCGTCTCGCCCAACGAGATCGTCCAAGCGGCCGGCATCTTCTTGTTCACGAATCGCCAGCCGATCGTCGTGTCCGCCGACTGCGGCGCCGCGCGCGTGAACGCCTCTTCCGGCTTGAGCGTCACCCATGGTGCGCGCGACATGCTCTCGACGCCGCCGGCGATGAAGCAGTCGCCCTCGTTGGCGCGAATCGCCTGCGCGGCGCTGGCAATTGCTTGCAGACCCGAGCCGCACAACCGATTCACCGTTTGTCCCGGCACTTCTACCGGAAGGCCCGCGAGCAGCGCCGCCATCCGGGCGACGTTGCGATTGTCTTCGCCCGCCTGATTGGCACAGCCGAGAATCACGTCATCGATGCGCGCGGGATCGATGCCGGTGCGCGACACCAAACCGCGAATTGCCGCCGCGGCGAGATCGTCCGGGCGCGCCTTCGCGAGCGCACCACCGTGCCGCCCAATCGGCGTACGCACGGCGTCGATGATGACGGGATCGCGCTGCTCGTCTAGCCTCACGCGCGATGTCTCACGAAAGATCGACCCACACTGACTTGATCTGCGTATAGCCATCGATCGCGTACGGCCCGAGCTCGCGGCCGAAACCGCTCTGCTTGTAGCCGCCGAAGGGCGAGGCGGCGTCGTACATGTTGTAGGTGTTGATCCACACCGTGCCGGCCCGTACGGCGCGCGCGGTCTTGAGCGCCTTCTTGATGTCCTTCGTCCAGATGCCCGCGGCCAATCCGTAGATGGTCGAGTTTGCCAGATCGGCGACGGCATCGACGCCACCCTCGAACTCCATCATCGCCAGCACGGGCCCAAAAATCTCCTCGCGCGCGATGGTCATCCCGCGATCGACACCGCCGAAGATCGTCGGCTGCACGAAGTAGCCTTTGCCATCGACCGGCGTGCGCTCGCCACCCGAAAGCAGCTGCGCTCCCTCGCTCTTTCCCTTCTCGATGTAGCCGAGGACACTCTCCATCTGTTTCTTGGAGACGATCGCGCCGAGGCGCGTCTTGGGGTTGAGCGGATCGCCGGCGACCATCTTCTTCGCCCGCTCGAGAATCTTGCCCTGCAGCTCATCCTTGATCGACCGCTCGACGAGCAGCCGTGAGCCCGCCGCGCACACCTCGCCCTTCCCATAGAAAATGCCGGTGAGCGCGCCGCGCGCTGCCGCATCGATGTCGGCGTCGGCGTATACGATGTTCGGCGATTTGCCACCGAGCTCGAGCGAGATCTTCTTCACCGTCTCGGCCGCTTCGCGCATGACCATCTTGCCGACGTCGGTCGATCCGGTGAACGCGATCTTGTCGACCTCGGGGTGACGAACCATCGCCATCCCCACGATCGAGCCCTTGCCGGGCACGCAGTTGAACGCGCCCGGCGGGAACCCAGCCTCGAGCGCCAACTCGGCCATGCGAATTGCCGTGAACGGCGTCTGCTCGGCCGGTTTCAGGACGATCGTGTTTCCACAGGCGAGCGCCGGCCCGATCTTCCACGAGGCGAGCGACATCGGAAAATTCCACGGCACGATGGCGCCGACGACACCGAGCGGCTCGCGCAGCGTGTAGTTCAGGAACGGACCGTTCACGGGGATCGTCTCGCCGTGCACCTTGTCCGCCCAACCGCCGTAATACATGAACGTCTCGGCGGCGAGATTCACGTCGATCATCGACTCGAAGATCGGCTTGCCATTGTTGAGCGTCTCGAAACGGGCGAGCTCGTCGCGATGCTCGAGGCAGAGCTGGCCGAGCTTGTAGAGCGCCGCACCGCGCTGGCGCGCGCTCATCGTCTTCCACTTGTCGCTCTCGAACGTCGCGCGCGCGCTCATCACGGCGCGATCCATGTCCGCCGCATCGCCTTCCGCGACGGACGCGACGACCGACTCCGTGGCCGGATTTACGACGTCGAACGTCTTGCGCGACGAGCCTTCCACCCGCTCCCCGTTGATGACGAGACGGGTGGGGAAGGTCTCCGCGGCTTGCGCGGTCGTCACTCCTACTTGCCCTTGAAGTTCGGCTGCCGCTTCTCGACGTACGCGGCCAACCCTTCCTTGGCGTCGCTGCTCTTGAACAACAGGTTCTGCAGCTCACGCTCCAGCGCCAGACCGTATTCCAGCGGGATCTCTCCACCCGACTGCACGGCGCGCTTGATGTGGCCGACCGCCATGCCCGCCTTGTTGGGCATGCAGAACTGCTTGGCGTAGAGCATCACCTGCTCCCACCAGCCGTCCTTGGCGAAGATCTCGTTGACGATCCCCATCTCACGGGCTTCGTCGAAGGAGAATGAGCGGCCCGTGACCATGAGCTCGATCGCCTTCGCCTTGCCGACGAGCCGGAGCAGGCGCTGCGTGCCGCCCGTGCCCGGCAGCACACCGAGGTTCACCTCGGGCAGCCCGATCTTTCCCGCTTCCGCCTGCGCGATGCGAATGTCCGCCGCCATCGCGATCTCGAGTCCGCCGCCGACGCAATGTCCATTGAGCGCGGCGATAACGAGCTTGGGCGTCTGCTCCAGGCGTGAGAGCGTCTCGTTCGCATGGAGGCAGAAGTAGTACTTGAAGACCGGGTCGACTTCATTGAGCATTTTGATGTTCGCGCCCGCCGAGAAAAACTTGTTGCCGGCGCCGCGCAAGATGATCACGTGCACTTCGTTGTCGAATCGCGCTTTGAGGATGCACTCATCGAGCTGGCGCATCATCTCGTGCGTGTAGGTGTTCGCCGGCGGATCGTTCAGCTCGAACACCGCGATGTTGCCTTCCTTGCGATACGTCACCAGCGTCGCGGTCTCGCGCTCGGTCATCGTTGCCATACAAGAGCCTCGGTGTTCGTGTCGGTACTACGTGATCAGGGAAAACGAGGTACTTCTGCCATTGTTCTATCCGCGTTCATCCGCGAAAATCCGCGGCTGTCTTGCGTTGTTCGTCTCTCAACTGATCTGCGGCCGTCAGCCCGACGACGCATGCGGCAGCGATCGCTCGTTCACCGGCAGGCCGATGTAGCCGCCGAGGAAGAGATTGCAGACGCTCTGCGCGAGCGTCTCCACGCCGAGATCGCCGAGCGGATCGTACCAGTTGTAGATCCAGTTCATCATGCCGAAGAGCGAGTAAGTCGCAACGCGGCGGTTGAGATGCGCCGGCCCGTGCGTCTGCTCGATGCTGGCGAGAACATCCATCAGCACGCGCGTATACTCGCGCTTCTTCTCGTTGACGTCGTGCAGGTAGTCGCCCGTGAGCGCCTCGGCCTCGTGCGACAATACCTTCATCTCGGCCATGTGTGAGGCGAAGTAGTCGAGGTGGTTCTCGATGAAGCGGCCAAGCCGTTCGATCGGATCCTTCACCCCTTCGAGCCGCTCGTGCATGCCGGCGACGACGGCGTCGAAGCTGCGCGTCTGGATGAGATAGAGGAGCTCGTCCTTGCTCTGTACGTAGTAATACAGGCCGGCCAGAGACACGCCGGAGGCCTTCGCGAGGTCGCGCATGCTCGTGCGATGGTAGCCTCGCTGCGCGAAGACACGCGCCGCGTCGGCGAGAAGGGCATCGAGCTTGTGCGAACGGTCCGCGTTGGCCATCAGTTGCTCTCTCGAACGATCGTTCAAGGGAACGTAGCCGGGCCGAAGCGGGAGAGCAAGGCGGCGGATTCCGCGAGTGGACGAGACTTCTGGCAGTCCCTTAACGTTCGAGCGCCAAGTGCGTCTATTACAACGCGAGACATGACTTTGGCCATGCCGAAGGCGGAGGATGACGCCACCGATCGCGCCCTGATTGCGCGCTGGCAGACGGGCGACGAGCGAGCGGCCACCCTCTTGGTGGAACGTCACGCTGGAGCGCTCGCCCGTTTCGTCGCCAGCCTGGGACAGCGGGATGAGGTGGACGATGTGGTGCAGGACACCTTCGTGCGCGCCTTCGGTTCGCTGGATCGGTTTCGATCGGAAAGCTCGTTGAGGACCTGGCTGTTCACGATTGCGCGGAATCTGGTGCGCGACCGGGTGCGCGGGGCGAAATGGCAGAATCGGGTAGTGGCGATCGAAGAGGATCACGTGGTGACCGAGCACGATGCGCTCGACGCGGCAGTGGCGGACGAGACGAGCGAGCGGTTGCGCTCCGCGGTCGCCAAGTTGTCGCCAACGCAGCGCGAGGTATTCACGCTGCGGGTGGGAGAAGGGATGTCGTACAAAGACATCGCGGGCGTTGCCGGTACTACCGAGGGAGCGGCCCGCGTGCACTATCACAACGCGATGCGAGCGATCAAGGAGTTTCTCGATGACTGACTGTCCGCGCGGCGAGATCCGGGACCTGTTGCCCGAG
>JALZAE010000192.1 GCA_030948535.1 Gemmatimonadota bacterium
TCGCGCTCGGCGCGGAAGTCACAGCGATCGACTACAGTGAAGCGGGCTTGGCGCGTACCCGGGAGCTCTGTGGCGACACAGACAGACTCGTCACGCGTCGCGTCAACCTGCTGGACATTCCGACTGATCTTACACGTGAGCGATTCGATCTGGTGTACTCGTTCGGTGTTCTGCACCATACCGGCGAGACGTGGCGCGCGCTCGAGAACATTACCTCGCTGGTCGCCGACGATGGGGCAATGTTCCTCTACTTGTACGGCGCGACCAGCTGGAGTCCGGAAGAGCGCGCGCACATCGAGCACCTGCGACTCGAGCTCGCGGAGGTGCCGTTCGATCAGAAGATGCGCGAGCTGCAGCGCCGGTTTCCCGACGATGATCCCCATCAGCTGTTCGATCTGCTCGGACCGGTGATCAACGACCGTGTCACATTCGGCGACGTGCGCGCGCGTGTCCTCGAGCTCGGCTTTGCGAGCGTCACGGAGACTGTGGGCAGCCTCGAGGTCTATGCGCGCGCAACGCGGAGCGGCTTTCCGGCCTCTGCGCTCCTGGCGCCGGTCGGTGAATCAAGTGAGTTCAGTGTCGAGGCCGCGCATCGGAGCGCGGTTCGTCGCGGCGCCGCAATGGAAGACTCCCTGCGCGCCGCGCTGAGCACGGTTCCGCCACGCGATGTGCCCGAGCCGGTGGCCGCGGCGTTGCGCCGTGTCCCACGAGACTCACGCGTGTTGGATCTGAGCTTACCGCCCGATTCGATCGTATCGCACGCACAGGGAGGGCTCGCGATCGAGGGATGGCACGCCTCCTCGCCGGCAGCGCCATGGCAAAGGATGGACTGTCATGCTCGCGCCGACGTCGTCGTGTGGATCGGTGCATCGCTCGGGGCGTGCCGCTTTCCCGATGACGCCCTCCGCGGTGCATGGGCATTGGTCGAGGAACGGGGCACGCTCATCGCCGAGATCGCTGTAGGGGCGCTCGATGCCCGTCGCACGTCTCTCGATCTCCTCCGTGGCTACGGTAAGGCCGTCCCGGAGAAAATGTTGCGCCTGCTCCGAGCGCATCGCCAGTGGAGCACTGGTGACGCGCTCGCGTCGCTCGGCGGCTCGGCGCTACTCAATCCGCTCCCCAGTGAACGTACGCGCCGGACGATGGCCACCGTTGGCGCCGAGGAGCTGTCACTCACACCCTGTCGGCGCGGAACGATGCTGCTCGTCGCCTCGCGCGCGTCTCGTGCATCGTGACGGAGGTCGCGTGCGCTATGTCGTGACCGGGGGCGCCGGCTTCATCGGCTCGCATCTCGTCGCGGCGCTGGTGGATCGTGGCGACGATGTCGTGGTGCTGGACGACTTTTCTACCGGCCATCGCGAGAATCTCGCGCCGTGGTCGAGCCGAATCGTGGTCATCGAGGGAAGCATTACCGATCTCGCGACGTGTGCGCGAGCGATGCAGGGTGCTGCCTATGTGCTGCACCAGGCAGCGCTCCCGTCCGTTCCGCGGTCGATCATCGATCCCGTGCTGTCGCATGCGGTGAATGCAACGGGCACACTCAACGTGCTCGTCGCCGCGCGCGATGCGGGGGTGCGGCGGGTGGTCTACGCGTCATCATCATCCGTCTACGGCGACACGCCCGAGCTTCCAAAGCGCGAGACGATGTTGCCGCGGCCACGGTCGCCCTACGCCGTCGCAAAACTGGCCGGCGAGCAGTACTGCCACGCGTTCTCAACCAGCTACGGGGTGGAGACGGTGGCGCTCCGATACTTCAACGTGTTTGGACCGCGGCAGGATCCGAGCTCGCCCTATAGCGGCGTCGTCGCTCGATTTCTTCAAGCAGCCACGCGCGGTGAGACCCCGACCATCACGGGCGATGGTGAGCAGACCCGTGACTTCACTTACGTCACCAACGTCGTAATGGCGAACCTCCTGGCATGCTCGTCGCCGGCGGCGGTGGGACGGGCGTGCAACATTGGATTCGGATCGCGCGTCTCGCTCAACGACCTGTGGTCTCGAGTGCGAGCGTTGGCCGGCACGTCGGCCACACCGATCTATTTGCCGCCGCGCGCCGGCGACGTGCGCGATTCGCTGGCCGACACCGACCTCGCGTGCGAGCTGCTCGGCTATGCGCCCCTCATCGACTTGGACGAGGGGCTGGCTCGCACGATGCGGCATTTCACAGGTTCGTCTCTCGCATGACCAGCAGCCAAGCACGTGGCCCATGCGTTTGGGTGGTCACCGAGTGTTATCCGCGGCCCGGTCGGCTCGGACACTGCTCCTTTGCCCATCGCCAATTGCGTGGATTGGCGGCGGCGGGATGGGATGTTCGAGTGCTCGTACCGAATGGATGGTTCCCGCGCATTTTGTGGCCCTTGACGCCGGCGTGGCG
>JALZAE010000197.1 GCA_030948535.1 Gemmatimonadota bacterium
GTACGCGTTCGACAGGATGCCCGTCGTGTTGTTGTCCGTCTGGGGCAGCGTCTGGCCGCTAGAGATGTACGCGGTCGAAACCGCGACGTCCGCGTTGTTGCTCAGCTGCACGTTGACGTTGCCGCGCAGGTTCGAGCGCGTGAGGGTGTTCGGGTGCAACCACTCGTCGAGAATCCCGACGCCATTCGCCATCAACCGCGTGCGCTCGAAGGACGGCATCTCCAGCACGCCTGACTCGTTCTCGTGCGAGCCGGAGAAGAAGTAGCGGATCGCTTCCGTGCCGCCGCTGACCGAGAGACCGGCCTGCTTGCGCGCGCCGGTGCCGATCGGCGAGAGATCCGAGTGGTCGAAGAGGTTGAACGTCTTGAGGCTGTCGGGCGTACACGTGCCAAGCGAGACGCGCGAGTTGAAGCAGTTCGTCGTCGCCGCGCCGGAGGTCAGATGGCCGAAGCGCGTGTACGCCGTCGGATAGGTATTGCGATCGGTGACCACGCCCCCTTCGCCGAACGCGGTCCACCGCGTCGAGCCGGAGCGGCCGCGCTTGGTGGTGATCACGATCACGCCGTTGGCGGCGTCGGTGCCGTAGAGCGTCGCGGCCGACGGCCCCTTCACGATCTCGATGCTCTCGATGTCGTTCGGGTTGATGTCGTCCACGCGGCTGGGGAACGAGCCGCCGATGTCGATCGATGAGGATCCGGTGGAACTCTCCATGCGGACGCCATCGATCACGTAGATCGGATCGTTGGAGAGCGACAGCGAGTTGACGCCGCGGATGCGTACGCGCGCGCCGGTGCCCGTCATGTTGCCGGGCAGCACCTGGACGCCCGGCGTGCGGGCGACGAGCAGGTCGTTCATGTTGGCGATCGGCGACGTCTCGGTGAGCTTGGCCGCGTCGATCTGGCCGATGTCGTTCGCGACCTCGAGGCGGCGCTGCTGCGCGCCGCCGGCGGTCGTCACGACTTCATTGAGCTGAACGGCGGCCGGCTGCATCGCGAAATCGAGCGTGGCCGTGGCGCCCGCCGGCACCGTCACGGACTTTTTCTGTTCGCTGTAGCCGATGCGCAGCACGCGCACTTCCGCGGCGCCCGCGGGGACACCGCGCAACGTGTAACGCCCATCGGTATTCGTCGTGGCGACGAGACTCCGGCCGACCAGCACGACGCGCACTTCCGCGATCGGCTGCTGGCTCGCCGCGTCGACGACGCGACCTGTGATCCCAGCTTGCGTCGTCGCCTGCGCGCGGAGCACCGGCGATGCGAGCACCGTGGCCGCGAGCAGCGCAACCGTTCCGCTACAAACTTGACGTACGTGACTCCATCTCATGTTGCGGTCCCTCGATTCTGGGGAAAGGACGCGGCTTGCGTTCGCCGCGTCGTGACCTGTGCCGACCATGCGCCGATCGTCATGTGCCTCCTGCCGCTCGTTGGGGCGCTTCATCCGAAGGGCGGCTGACTCCGGATGCCCGGTGAATCGTGATCGGCGAAGAGCACGAATGACCCCGCGAGCGCGGGGACGAGGCAGGGTAGAGGTCGTGTCAGCCGACCAACAACCGATTTGGGATCAGATGCACTGCGGAGGGACGTGCGGCGCCACAACTGTCGACGAGCGGCTAAACTCCCAACCTCGTCAGCAGCTGATTCGCGCGACGGCGGGCGCGCGCCATCAAGATCTGCTTCGTCGGCGGGACGAGTCTCCAGCCGGCGACGATCGCGCCCTTCCACGTCCCGAGGTAGAGCGACCCATCCGCGGTGCGTCGGACGTAGCCGGCGGCGGCGTGCTCCTCGTATTGCTCGACCGCGTTGCGGCTCAGATACGCGCCGCCCTTGGTCGCGAGATGCATTGGCACGCGCCGGGCAGCGGCGTGCGGCCGGACGAGTGCGTCGAGGGCGCGCACCAACCTTGGCGCGTCGACGCCCGGAAAGCGCTCGACGATCCGCGTGGGCGCGCTCGGAAACATTTTCGGCAGCAGACCGAAGTCGGTGACGGTGATGTTGCCGACCCCGACGAGGTTGGTGAAGACCTCGACCTGATGCAGCCGGCGCCGTTGATCGCCGACCGCGAACTCGGCCGACAGCGCGAGCGCACCGGTTGAATCCGATTCCCGTTCGAGGAGCCCGATGTACCCCGTCCAGCGCGGATTCGCGTCGCGTAGCGCGCAGGCCGACACGAATCCGAGCGGGGCGAGAAGATCGCTCGTGTCATCGAGATGCGTGCGCGCCCACGCCGGGACATCGCTGAGCGCGATGCGGTCGTAGGTCGTACCGGCCGGCAGGCGAATCTTGTCTTTCGCCAGAATCGGTCCGAGCCACCAGGGCGCGGTGAGCACGACGACAATGGCCCACGCGCTCTTCCACCAAGCGAGGAGCGCGTACGCGGCGGCGCCGAGGAGCAGGAAGAGAATGATCCGTCTCACGGCACAGAGATGCGCGCGGCCCGTCCAATCCTCAAGTCGCGGAAACACAGCCGGCGAAATGGCGCAGAAGCGCGCTCACGGAGGTATGGCTGAAGCTCGACGACAGAAAAACGTCAAAATTGTCTTTACTGCTTGTGGGTACTCCGGCGGGCGGCGAACTCTCGCCCGTGCACCGAATGAAGCTTCTGTCATCGCTTGTGCTGCTGGTCGTCGGGGGCACGCCGCCGTTGTGGGGACATCTCACCCCGGGGGCGCGCGCCGTCGGCTTCACCGTGCTCAACGCACGCGATTCGGCGCGCCGCGACTCGTCGGGCGCCGCTCGGCCGATCCAGATCAGCGTCTGGTATCCGGCGCGCGCGCCACGGTCCGCGCGGCGACTCGTCTATGGCGACTACGTCGCGCTCGCGGCCTGCGAGCTCGGCGGCGAATGCTCGGCGGCGCCGTACCGCAAATTTCTCGTCGACAATGGCGTCAGCCCGGGCGCGGTAGCCACATGGATGTCGTCGCCGATGGCAGCGGTCCGAGATGCGGCACACGCGCCGGGCTCCTTCCCGCTGGTGGTGATCGCCCAGGGCAACGGCAACTCCGCGCACGATCAAGCGATTCTGGCGGAGTATTTGGCGAGTCACGGCTACATCGTCGCCACGACACCGTCGCAGGCGCTGATTCCCGACAAGTCGAACAGCGGCGACGCGGTGCTGCCAAAAGTCGAGGCGCAGGCTGTCGACATATCGCTCGCCTTGCTCGCCGTGCGGATGGCGTTCGCCGTGCGCGGACGCGCCGGGCTCATCGGCCACAGCTTCGGAGCGCGCTCGGCGCTGCTGGTCGCGTCGCGCGACCCGAGCATCGGTGCGCTGGTAAGCCTCGACGGCGGCATCGGCAACAAACTGGGCAAGGAGTGGATTGACGGCGCGCGCGGATTCGACTCGACGACCTTCTGGGCGCCAGTGCTGCATTTCTATGAAGAGATCGATTCGCGCATCATCGTGCCCGATTTCGCCCTCCTGCGCTCCCTTCACCGCGCGCCGGTGACGCTCGTGCGCGTAGACAGCTTGCATCACATCCACTTCACGAGTCTCGGGATGGCGAGCGCCGTCATCCCGAAATTCGTGGCGGGCCCGCCCAGTCCGAGTGTGGGAGAGAAGTATGAGGGGGTGGCGCGCGTGTCGCTGGCGTTTCTCGATGCCGCGCTCGCCGGCCGCAAGCCCGTGGTGCGGAGCGAAAGCCGTTTTCTCGGCATCGAGACAATTCCGAGGTAGCAGGGACGGGCAGGTCACGATGGGGTCACGCCACCGGCCTTGATTCTCCCCGATACGACGCAAGCTCGCGTCTTCATCCGGGAGGTCATCATGTTCGCACGTCCGGCCGCACTCGCTCTCCTGTTCATCGTCGCATCGCCGGTGCACGCACAGACATGGCGAAGCGCGCCCTTCGCGCTCGAATCGCGAGTGCGTGTCACGGGGGCCGCGCAGGGTCACTCGCGCATCGAGGGCAACATGACGGAGCTCAGCGCGGACAGCATCGTCTTACGTGAGCGAAACGGCCAAAGGCGGGCGATCGCGATAGCTGACATCTCGCGGGTCGATTACCTCGCGAGCAGCCGCTCACGCGCGGCGTCATTCTCTTGGGGTCTCGCCAATGGATTGGCAATTGGCATTGCGAGCGGCGCCATCATTGTCGGCAGCCTGACGTATGCCTCGTGCAAGAGTGATCCTAGCAATCAAGGAGAAAATCTCTGTGGATTGGCATTCCCGGTGTTCGGCGCGCTCGGCGGCGCGGTCGGTCTGGTCGTCGGAGGCGCGGTCGGCGCGACGCGAAGCACCGAACATTGGGTACAGGTTCCCCTACCACCGCGCCTAGGGTTCGACTTTTCCCGTGGCATCGGATCGCGTATCGCGTTTTGAATCGCCACTGGCTGCTGGCCACGCACGACCACAGTTTGAGCAGGCGCGTCAGCCGGCGCGCGATCCCACTCAACTCAACTCGTCATGCGCGCGCTGCTCCAATCCCTCTCGCTCGCGGCGCTGCTCGCCGCCGGCAGCTCTTTACTCGAGGCTCAGCAACCACTGCCGGCGGCAACGCGGCGCGTGGCCATTCGCGCCGCGCATCTGATCGATCCCGCCGACCGCAAGCGCATCGACAACGTCGTGATCTTGATCGAGGGCGATCGGATCACGAAGGCCGGCAGCGGGTTGGCCATTCCATCGGGCAGCGAGGTGATCGACCTCGGCCGCGCGACACTGCTGCCGGGGTTGATCGACGTCCACACGCATCTCACTAGTCAGAGCGCGAACTACCTCGACGACACGTTCCGAAAGAGCCCCATCGACAACGCGGTGCGCGCGCACGTCTACGCCAAGCGCACGCTCGAGGCGGGATTCACGAGCGTGCGCGATGTGGGCGCTCCCGAGTTCGTCGACATCGCGCTCCGCAACGCCATCGACGAGGGTGTCGTAATTGGTCCACGGATGGCGGTGGCGACCATCGCGCTCAGCGCAACGGGCGGCCACGGCGATATGAACGGCTTCTCTCCGTATCTCCGGATGGGCGGCACGAGCGGCATTGCCGATGGCGTCGACGAGCTGCGGAAGGCGGTGCGCCGGAACATCAAGCAGGGCGCGGACCTCATTAAGCTTCTCGCCGGCGCCGGCGTCTTGTCCGAGGAGGAATCGGTCGGCGCGCCGCAGTACTCGCAGGAGGAGATGAACGCCGTGGTGCAGGAAGCGGCGATGTGGGGTCGCAAAGTTGCCGCCCACGCACACGGCGTCGAGGCGATTAAGCGGGCAGTGAAGGCCGGCGTCGCGTCCGTGGAGCACGCTGGGTTGGTCGATGAAGAGGGCGTGCGGCTGATGGTCGAGCACGGCACGTATCTCGTCCCCGACATCTACACGGACATCTACATCCTCGAGCACGGCGCCGAGCAGGGGCTGCCGCCGAAGATCATGGAGAAGGAGCGCTGGCTACGCACGCAACAGGATGCGAACTGGGGACGCGCTATGCGCGCAGGTGTGAAGATGGCCTTCGGCACGGACGCCGGCGTCTATCCGCACGGCGACAACGCCAAGCAGTTCGCCTGGCTCGTCAAGATCGGCATCGCGCCGATGGATGCGATCCGGATGGCTACGGTGAACGCGGCCGACTTGATGGGTCGTTCTGATCGCGTCGGTCGCGTGGCGCCGGGACTGTTCGCCGACATCATCGCCGTCGACGGCGATCCGTTGTCCGACATCACCGAGCTCGAGCGCGTGCGCTTCGTGATGAAGGGCGGGGTGATCTACAAGTCGGCCGCGAAGCCGGCGCCGCAGGTGAAGAGCGGGAACTAGAGCGCCGTTGCGGGCGACTGAATATCCAGTACGTCGATGACGGACTGGGAGGGCGGTATTCGCCGGGAGCATGCGTAGCATGAGGAGCGCGACATGGCATCGCCGGCCCTGCCCCGCGACCATGCACTCAGTAACAGCCCCCAACGTTCTTCGTCGAATGACAACACGCTCACTCGTTGATCTCCGCGCCGACACACCCGGCACCACGCATCGCAATCATCTCGACAACGCCGGCGCGGGCCTCATGCCCCGTCCCGTGATCGATGCCATCTCGGATCACATTGCGCTGGAGGCGGAGATCGGCGGCTATCAGGCCGCGCGCGCACGGCAGCGCGAAGTGGAAACCGTCTATGATGACATCGCGGCGCTGCTTGAAGCCCCCTCGCGCAACGTGGCGATCGTCGCCAATGCAACCGCCGGATTCATCCAGGCCATGAGCGCGTTCGACTTCGCACCCGGCGACGCGATCGTCACCACGCGCTGCGATTATACGTCGTACCAGATCACCTTCAACGCCCTCGCCGAGCGGCTCGGCGTCGTAGTCCACCGCGCGGATGATCTGCCGGAAGGAGGTGTGGATCCCGATTCTGTGCGCGCGCTGCTGCGCGCCAAGAAACCGCGCATCGTGCACGTGAGCTGGGTGCCGACGAACTCGGGGCTCGTGCAGGACGTCGAGTCGGTCGGCGAGGTGTGCGAGAGTGAAGGCGTCCCTTATCTCGTCGATGCGTGCCAGGCGATCGGTCAGATCCCGATCGATGTCGCGCGGCTGCGCTGCGACTATCTCTCCGTCACCGCCAGAAAATTCCTGCGCGGACCTCGTGGCATCGGGTTCCTCTACGCGTCCGACCGCGCGCTGGCCCGCGGCGATCATCCTTTGTTCATTGACATGCGCGGGGCGACGTGGACGGGCGCCGACTCGTACGCGATCGCGGACGGAGCGCGGCGCTTCGAGGATTGGGAGTTTCCGTACGCACTCGTGATGGGACTCGGCGCCGCGGCGCGGTACGTCCGCGACGTCGGCGTGGAGTGGGCCGGCAGCCGGGCTCGCGCGCTGGCGACATCGCTCCGCGACAAACTGCGCGCGATCGACGGCGTCCGCACGCTTGACCGCGGCATCGACCCCTGCGCCATCGTCACCGCCGACGTCGCCGGTCTCGACGCGGACGAGCTCTCGGCCGAGCTCGAGCGGCGCGGCATCAACACATCATCCAGCGCGCGCTGGTTCGGCCTCCTGGATTTCACCGAGAAGAACGTCGAGAGCGCGCTCCGCCTCTCCCCGCACTACTACAACACTGAGGAAGAGATCTCGCAAGTAGTGGCCGTGCTTGGAGATCTCGTCTCGAAAAACCGCTGACCTGGTTCAGGCGAGCCGACACCGTGTGCGGCTTCGTCACCTGCTGCGGCGGCGTGATCGACAGGTCGCCTCGAAGCCGGCGCCGCAGATGAGGAGCGGAACTAGGGCTGCGCGGCGGGCAGCGGTTGCATGACGCGCACGCCGTAGCGAGCTGCCGGCAGCGGACGCAGCAGCCTGATGCGGCCGAGCACGGGTCGCGCGGTGCGATCGGGAAGCGAGCTCAGATAGCGCCAGACAATGTCCGTTGCATCGAGCACTTCGCCGTGCTCTCCGGCGATCGGCTCCACGCGCGCCGCCGGCAGAATACAGGTTGGACAGCCGTTGAGCGCGCGCGGCTCTGACGCGAACCAGAATCCGGCGACGGAATACGTCACTCTCAAATCGAGCGCCTTGCCTCCGACGCGGATATTCGACGCGCGCTGCCCCGATGGACGCGAGACGTCGAGGTCGAAGGTCACGCCGCTGAACCCATGGAGCCACCCACCCGTCCAGTTTCGCGGATCGGGATCAAAGACCCCGGTGAGACAGCTCTCGATCACATCGCGGAGCTGCGCGCCACTCACCGCGCTCACCCGCGCGACGCGCCCGCCGATCGGAAGGAAATGGTAGAGATCACCGAGCGTGATCGCGCCAGGCGCCACCTGCGTGCCGTAGCGAAATCCGCGCAGGATCGCCACGTCGGCGTGCGACTCGGCGCGCATGGCGTCGGCGATGAAATCGTGAGACGAACCCTCGATCACCCCAGGGCTCGCCTCATCGGAGAACGCGGCGCGCAGGAGCGGCACGGACGTGTAGCCGATCACCGAATCGAGCGGCGCGCGCAGCGGAACTCCATTCACCGGATTGCGCATCGACGCATTGAATGCGGCGCGCAAAAATGGCGCGCGCAATTCAGCCACCCGTCGCGCCACTGCCGGATCTTCCGGCGTGCCCGGTCCGATGACGTGCGAGGTCCACTTCCATTTGCTGACGCGCTTGCCCGTCACCTCGAGGGTCAGCTCGCCGACTGCCGCGCCATCCTGTCCCTCTTCCACGATGATCGTGCCGTTGCGCGTCACGATCGGACGCTCGGTACGCTCGTGCATGTCCGCCGACAGGATGACATCGACGCCGGGATACGTCTCGGCCAGCCGGATGTTGTTCGCCAACTCCTGCTCGGAGGTGACGACGATGAGGTCGGCGCGCTTCTCCTCGCGTAGCTCGCGCATCAGTCGCGGCAGCTCGGCGTCGCCAGTCGAGAACACGAAGCCCCGCGTGACATCGGGCCCCATGATCGGCACGCCGCGCGTCGTCGTCAGGCCGATGATGCCGACGCGCAGACCGCCGGTCTCGATCAGGCGATAGGGCGGCAGAATCGCAGGGCCGCCAGCGGCACCGTCGTGCAGGTTCGCCGCGAGCTGATGCCAGTTGGCCAGCGGTGGGTGCTTCGATTCACCGACGAATGTCTCGCGGAATCGCGCCGTGCCATACGTGTAATCCCAGTTGCCGGGCGTCGACGCATCGATGCCGAGCATGTTCATCGCCTCGACGAGTGCTCCGCCGCGCGTGAACAGCGCCTCGGCCGATCCTTGTACCGCGTCGCCGGTATTGATCAACAGCACCGGGTCGCGATGCACCGCCCGGATCGCGCCGATCTCGCCCGCAACGCGGGCGAGACCTCCCACGGTCTTGCCGGCTCCGGCGCGCAGATCCGGACGCGGCACGAGGTGGCCATGCACATCGCCTATGTGAACCAACGTTACACTTCGCGCCGGCTCTTGTGCGCCGAGCACGGACAGGCACAGCAGCGCGAATGAAATCATCGAACCCGGTGGCTCGGCGCCGAGGGCTTACTTGGAGGGTGTGACAATGGGGAGCTCAGAACGTTTTCTCCAATCTTCATACGAGCCATCGTACAGCCTCGCATCGTAGCCTATGTACTTCGCCGCGAGATAGAGCAAGCTGCCCTGCATTCCGATGTGACAGTAAGTGACCACCTGCGAGCCGGGCTTCACGCCGGCGGTCTTGAACATCTCGGCCAGCGCGTCCTTGCTCTTGAAGGTGCCGTTCTCGTTCAGCACCGAGGTGTATGGAATGTTGAGCGCACCGGCGACGTGACCCTGGCGCGGCATCGTGTCCATCGCGTGCGCCGCGTTGTAGAACTCCGGGTCGCGCGCATCGAGGATCGTGATCTTCGGCGCGCGCAAATTCGCGTTCACGTACTGCGCGTCGACGACGACGCTACGTAGATGCGGCGTGATCGTGCCGCGCGCGACGGCCGGAACCTCGGTGCTCAGCTCGTGCCCGTCCGACTTCCATCCGCCGAGTCCGCCGTTGAGCACCGATGTGCGCGGCGCGAGCCCGAGATAGTCGAGCGTCATGTACAGACGGCCGACGGCGACGGGGTTGCCGTAGATCACGATGCGCGAATCGTTGGAGACACCGGCCGCCTCGAGCACCGAGTCGAGCTGCGGCACCGGATGCAGCTCGACCGAGAGGCCGTTGTGCTCGCCCGCGATCTGCGAGAAGAGCACTTTGCGCGCGCCCGGGATGTGGCCCCCGTCGTAGTCCTTCGGCTGTCCAACGATGTGAATGACGACGAGCTTGGGCTCCGTGAGCCGCGAGGCGAGCCACGAGGGCGACACCAGCATCGAGTCGGTCGACTGCGCGCGCGCCGACGTGCGCGGGATGCACGCGCTGGCCAACAGCGCGAACGCGGCGACATGCGAGAGTGTGGAGCGAGCGGTCATGATCGAATTCTCCTGAAGAGCTCAGCTGCTGCGCAGCGCGAGGATGGGATCGATGCGCGTCGCACGACGCGCGGGGAGGAAGCACGCCATCAGCGCGACGCCGGCCAGCACGACGAAGACGCCGGTGAAAGTGATGGGGTCGGTCGGACCGATGCCGAACAGGATGCCCGACATCAGTCTCGTGAGCGCCAGCGATGCGAGCGCGCCGATCGTCAGACCGACGAGCACGAGTCGCATCCCTTGGCTCACGACCATCGCCAGCACCTCACCACGCTCGGCGCCAAGCGCCATGCGGATGCCGATCTCGTGCGTGCGCTGGCCGACCGTGTAGGCGATGACGCCGGCCAGGCCGGTCGCGGTGATCACCAACGCGAGCACGGCAAAGATACCGAGCAGCGTCGTCATCACGCGCGGCGAGGCGAGGGCGTTGTGCCGCAGCGTCTGCATGGTGTTGATGCCGTACACGGGCTGGTTTGGATCGAGCTGGTGCACGGCTTCGACGATGCGCCGAGCGAGCATGTTGGGATCGCCCGTCGTGCGGACGAGGAGATTGGTGCCCAGCGAGCGATTTCGGTTCTGCTCGAAGGGCACGTACATCTCGTCGAGCGCGGCTTTGTCCAATCCATCCTGCCGCACATCGCCGACGACGCCGACGATCGTCTCCCAGCTCTCACCCTTGTCGCCCGACACGCGCGCGCCGATGGGATCCTTCGCTCCGAAGTAGTGCTTGGCGAGCGATTGGTTGATGAGGACGACCTGCGGCGTCTCGAGACGATCGAGATCGGTGAACGCGCGGCCGCGCAGCAGTGGAACGCCTAGCGTCTTGAAGTAGTCGGGCGTGGCGCGATGGTAATCGGCGGTGCGCGACGCGTCGGACGCTCCGGCCGGCTCGCCTTCGATCAAGAAGGTGAAGGTAAAGGGGCCGGACTCGTTGAGCGGAAACTTGTTCGCCATGCCGGCGCTCTTCACACCGGGCATCTCCTTCACGGTCGCCAGCAGCTGCGAGAAGAAGGGGTTCGTCTTGTCCCGCGTGTTGTATTTGGTCCAGTTGAGATCGATGCGTGCCGTCAACACGTTCTCCACATCGAAGCCGGGATCGACGCGCTCGAGGTTGACCAGGCTCCGCAGCATGAGCCCCGCGCCGATGAGCAGCGTGAAGGCGACCGCGACCTGCGTGACGATGAGCACACCGCGGAGGCGCAGGCGGCTCGCCGAGGATGTTGCGCTGCTGCTGCCATCCTTCAACGCGTTGACGAGGTCCCCTCGCGCCGGCAGCGCCGGGAGCAATCCGAGGATGATCCCGGTGAGCAGCGACGCGCCGATCGCGAAGGCGAGCACGGTGCCGTCGATCGAGATCTCCGTCGCGCGCGTGGTGAGTCGGGCGGCGAACGACGTCAGTAGACCCAGCGTCGCCCATGCGATGAGCAACCCGGAGCCGCCGCCGACGAGCGCCAAGAGCGTACTCTCGGTCAGCAGCTGCCTCGCGAGCCGGCCGCGGCCCGCGCCGAGCGCCGTTCGCACGGCGATCTCGCGCTCGCGGCGAAGCACTCGCGCAAAGGTCAGATTCGCAACGTTGGCGCAGGCGATGAGCAGCACGAGACCGGCGGTTGCGAGCAACACGAGGAACGTCGGCCGCGCGCGGCTGGTCAGCGCTTCGCGCAGCGAAGTGGCTTCCATCGACAATCCCTGCGCGACCGGATAGTCGTTCGAATAATCGGCGTGCAATCGGCTGGTCAGGCCGGCGAGATCCTTCTTGACCGCCTCGAGCGAGAACCCGGGCTTGGCGCGCGCGAGCGCGCTCGTCATGCGGTGATCGCGAATCGTCTGCATCGCCGGTGTCGACCGAAACGGACAGGACGAAATCGGCATGTAGACGTCGTTGTTGTCCGGGTACGCCGGAATCGGCGGTAGCACGCCGACTACCGTGTGCACCTTGTCGTTCATCACGAACGTCTGGCCGACGATGGCGGGATCGCCGCCGAGCGCGGTCTTCCAGAAGGAGTAGCTGAGAATGAGCAGCGCCGGCGCGCCGGCCGCGTCCTCGCCGGGCAAAAAGGAGCGTCCGAGAATCGGCGCCACGCCCATCATACTGAAGTAGTGCGCGGACACCACGCCGGTCTGCACGCGGCGCGGCTCGCCTCGTCCGTAGAGATTGAACGACATCGAGTGATACTCGGCGACACTCTCGAGCGTGTGCGTCTGATGCGCGAGGTCGCCGATCTCGAGATTCGAGAACCCGATGTCGGGGATATTCAACTTCGCCGACGGCTGGTGCAGCTCGAGCAGCCGCTCGCCGCCCTCGTACGGCAGACGGCGGAGCAGCACGCCGTTGATCACCGAGAAGATCGCCGTGTTGGCGCCGATGCCGAGCGCGAGAGTGAGGATCGCGGCGGTGGTGAAGCCGGGCGTCTTGCGCAGCGCGCGGACGGAATAGGCGACGTCCTGCCGCGCGTCGCGGACGAGATCGATGAACGCTCGCCGGTGGGCGCGTCGCGTGTCCGGTCCGACGAGCTGCGACTCGATGGCTTGCACGTCGCCGAATACGCGCTCGGCGGCGCGGCGGGCGTCGTCGGGGGACAGGCCGCTCTCGATGAACTCCCGCGTCCGCATCTCGAGATGGAACGCGATCTCGCTCGTGACGTTGCGCGGCACGCTCTTGGCGCCGCGGTCGAGCCGGAAGAAGCGCTTCAGGATGACCTCCGTGACTCAGGCGTTGGAAGCATGCAGCGCGGCGGAGACGGCGCGGGCGTAGCGCCTCCAGCGATCGACCTCGGTGCGAAGCTGCTTTCGGCCGACGGTGGTGAGCGTGTAGTATTTGGCCTCGCGGCCGGTCTCCGAGAGTCCCCAATCTTCGCTCAGCCACCCTTTGCGCTCGAGCCGGTGTAGCGCCGGATAGAGCGCGCCCTCCTGCACCTGCAGCTCTTGGCTCGTCGTCTGCCGGATCCAGCGGCCGATGCCGTAGCCGTGCATCGGCTGCCAGCTCACGGCTTTGAGGATGAGGACGTCGAGCGTCCCGGTGTACAGATCGCTGCCGGCCATGGGATTCTCCGATACCTAAGTGGTCAATGGGTACGGAGCATGGTGGGGTGCGACACCTAAGTCGTCAAGGGGTCGGGCCGCGCGCGAAGGTCAGCAGGGCGTCAGGGCATCCCGCTCGCTATCGCAGAGCGGCCAGCCCGCGCTCGATCCACTCGGCGAGCTCCGGATCGTCGGCGATCGCATCGCTGCTGACGACGAGCCACGTGCCCATGGGCTTTTCGTCACCGGAAGTGAAAGGACGAACGCCCGGCCGGCTCGAGAGCGACGCATAGTCGTCGCGCCGCGTCTTCACGATCAGCTCGTCGCCCCACACGATCGCGAAGGTTGATTTCCCGACGAGAAAGCCGCGGCCCCCGAAGACGTTCTTCTGGCGCGTGGCGCGCTGATTCAGCTGCGCGAGTGTGTCGGCGACGCGCGCCGCCAGTCCGGCATCGTACGCCATCGTCGCGCGCGGCTCAGCGGAAGACGATGCCGATGGTCACCGGAACGATGCGCGCGGCCTTGCTGATGCCCGGACCGGAGCTCACGCCAAAGACGTTGTGCCACCGTGCTTCGATGAATGTGCCGAAGCCGGGTACATCGATCGACAAACCGCCGCCCGCGTTGAGTCCGAAGCGCGTCGATGTCGACGTCCCCGTATCGAAGCCACCGCACGGTCCTTCGCATCGGTCATGAAAGCGCATGTTGTACGCGCCTATTCCGCCGATCGCGTAGGGCCGCACCGTGCTGGCGCGGTCGCCGGAGTAGATCCACACGGCGTCGAGCGTTCCCATGACGATGCTGTTTTGGGTCGACACGGTCACCGCCGTCCCGAGCGGCGCATCCTTGCTCCCCGGGCTCTGAAAGCTCACGTCGCCCCGGATTCCAATTGGCAGACGTTCCGGCATCCAGCCGATGAGCGCACCCGCGTGCCATCCGGTGCTCGTGACGTCGCCATAGCTCCCAGCGGGAATCGTGACGCCGCCGAGCAGGCCAAAGCTCCATGTCTGCTGCGGCGTGCCGCCGGAAGTCTGTGATCCCGCCACTGGAGCGACACCGATCGTCGCGGCGATAATCGTCAGCAGCCTCGCGCTTTTCATGAGAGCAGCTCCCCGCGGATGAGAACGACAAAGTCGGCCGACAGATGGTACGATGAACCTAGGCATCAACACAACGCCGCCGCACCAGGCTGGTGCGGCGGCGCCAAGATGTTGTGACAGCGAGCTTCGACGAAGGCTCGGCATTCGCCGACGCTTCAAAGAGCGCTATGGCCGGAAGCTCACGCCGAGCGTGATCGGAATCAAATTCGTGGATCCGCCATCGGTGAGAATGCTCAGGTAGCGCGCTTCGACGAAGAGGGCGAGGCTCATCAACTGAAAGTTGACGCCCGCGCCGACGTTCCACGCGAACTTCGTCTCCGAGCCGTTATCACCGGCTGCCGCGGCGATGCTGCCCTGCCTGGAGCCAAGGAGCGTAGTGTTGTTCACCGACGCGCTCACGTTGGCGATGCCGACTCCGCCAGTGATGTATGGAGAGAACCCGGTACCCTCCATTGGAAACCCGAACATCGCGTTGAGGTTGCCGCCGAACGTGTGCGCGTCGCCGGAGCACGAGCCTGTGCAGCCTTTGAATCCATTGTGCGTGTAGAGTCCGTCGACACGCAGGCCCACGGGAATCATCGGCACATTGAAGCCGACGAACGCCATTCCGTTCCACCCGGTGTTCAGTCCGTCGCCGGTCGTCCCCGTCGCGAACGTCGCACCACCGCCGGCGCCGATGGTCACACCGCTCCCGCTCCCCTGCGCCTGGGCCGTAGTCGCACAGACCAGTGCCGCCACCACCACAATTGCACGTCGCATCGACTTCTCCTGCTGTGAGTGAACCGAGCCACATCGAGCACGACTGCGAGCACGATTGCTATCGGCGTGCGTCGTTTTTGATGCTACGCGAGCACCCGGCGAATCGTTGCGGCGCTCGATCCCCCACAAAAGCAGGACGCCGGACCGCGCGTGAGCGCGATCCGGCGTCGATCGTACAAAGCGCGACCGACTACGGACGGAAGGTGACGCCGACCGTGATGGGGATCATGTTGAACGACTGGTTGTCGGTCAGCACGCTGTTGAAGCGCGCCTCCGCGAAGACGTCGAAGCCGGCCAGGCCGACCTTTACGCCGCCGCCCACGTTGTACGCGAACTTCGTGGTCGAGGTACCGCCGCCGCCGCCGAGATTGGCGAAACCGACGCCGCCCGTGACGTACGGCGAGAAGCCGGAGCCTTCCATCGGAAACGCGAACATCGCGTTCAGGTTGCCGCCAAAGGAGTGGACCGTGCCGCCGCCCGTCCCTTTCACGCCGAAGCTGTTGTACAGCGCATCGACGCGAAGACCAAAGGGGATCATCGCCACGTCGAAGCCCACCGCGCCCATCGCGTTCCAGCCGGTGTTGAGGCCGCTCGCGCCGTTTCCGGTCAAGAACGTTCCACCGGCACCGAGACTGAGCGCTACGCCGCTGCCCGATGAGGACGACATCGCGCCCTGAGCCTGCGCCACACCCGCGAATGCCAACGCCGCTACTGCCAAGAACACACGCTTCATGAACTGCCTCCCTAGAGGGGTGAGGTAAGTGCCGCCATGAGGTGAACCGCACTCCGAGTGTCTACGTAACATGAATGGAGCCGGATTCGCGCAAGCGAATCCGGCTCGGAACCGAGGCTCGAGCTGCGCTTACGGATGGAAGGTAATGCCAAGGGTGATCGGAATGAGGTTCGTCGATCCGTCGTTCGTCAGCACGCTGAGGTAGCGCGCCTCGGCGAAGAGATCGAGGCCGCTGATGCCGAACTTGAGGCCGCCGCCCGCATTCCAGGAGAACTTGTTCTCCGAGCCGCTCACCGTAGTGGCGGCCGCAACGCTGCCGTGCACGCGCGATGACGCGAGGCCGGTGAAGTTGGCGGTGGCGTCGACGTTCGCGAAGCCAATGCCGCCGGTGATGTAGGGCGAGAAGCCGGTGCCTTCC
Organism: Gemmatimonadota bacterium; assembly: GCA_030948535.1. GTDB lineage: Bacteria > Gemmatimonadota > Gemmatimonadetes > Gemmatimonadales > Gemmatimonadaceae > JALZAE01. Next base: position 15,848 of record JALZAE010000197.1, read on the forward strand.
ATCGGGAAGGCAAACACGGCGTTCAAGTTGCCCCCGAATACATGGGCGCTGCCGGAGCACGAGCCCGTGCAATTCTTGAAGCTGTGATGATTGTAGATCGCGTCGACGCGCAGCCCGAACGGAATCATCGGCACTTGAAATCCGACGAGACCCATCACATTGAAGCCCGTGCTCAGGATGTCGCTCACATCGCCCGTTGGGAACGTCGCACCACCACCCACGCCAAAGGAAAGGCCGCTACCCGCCGACGTCGAACCGGACCCCTGCGCCTGTGCCCCGCTGGCGAACGCCAGAGCTGCGACCGCAACGATTACACGCTTCATGAAAATCCTCCATCTGGTGAGAGCTGAGATCCAGCCAGGTCGCCACGTTTCCCGAAGCGCTGATCGGTCGCAGTGGCCGCGCGAAAATACCGATTTCGGAGTGCCCATGCAATTCACGAAGTCCCACCCCTGGCCCTCCTGAACCTCTGGCGGCGAGCTACCGCGCGCGACAACGTGAAGCGATCACCGCGCGTAAACCTCGTGCGGCTTGCGCCGTGCGCGCGCCACGCGGCGCCGTCCTTCCCGTCACCATCGGATCGCAGATGCCCAGCACATCCCGGACCGCTCGCCGTCTCGGAGCGACGATTCTTGCCCTATCGCTACCGCTTGCATACGCCGGCGCGCAAAAAATCACGAGTCCCAAGGAGCAGTTCGGCTACGACATCGGCGCCGACTATCAGCTCGTGAACTACACGCAGCTGCAGGAGTACTGGCAGAAGCTGGCGAAGGAGTCGAACCGGGTGAAGCTCGAGCGCGTCGGCACGTCGGAGGAGGGACGCCCAATGTGGACGGTGGTGATCTCGTCGCCCGAGAACATCGCCAAGCTCGATCACTACCGCGACATCTCCAGCAAGCTCGCCCACGCCGAGGGATTGACCGACGACCAGGCGCACGATCTGGCGAAGGAAGGCAAGGCCGTGGTCTGGATCGATGGCGGCCTGCACGCGACGGAAGTGCTCGGCGCCCAGCAGCTGATCGAGACGGCGTATCAGCTGATCAGCCGCACCGATCCGGAGACGATGCGTTTCCTGAACGACGACATCGTGCTCTGTACGCTGGTCAATCCGGATGGAATGGAGCTCGTCTCCAACTGGTACATGCGCAATACCGATCAGACGAAGCGGACGATGTCCGCGCTGCCGCGCCTCTATCAAAAGTACATCGGGCACGACGACAATCGCGACTTCTACATCGCCAACCAGAGCGAGACGCAAGCCGTCAACAACGTGCTGTACCGCGAATGGTATCCGCAGATCGTCTACAATCATCACCAGACAGGACCCGCCGGCGCCGTCATGTTCGCGCCGCCGTTCCGCGATCCATTCAACTACAACTTCGATCCGCTCGTGCCGATGGAGCTCGACCTCGTCGGCGCCGCGATGCACTCGCGCTTCGAGGCGGAAGGCAAGCCCGGCGTAACGATGCGCTCCGGCTCGAGCTATTCCACGTGGTGGAATGGCGGACTGCGCACCATGGTGTACTTCCATAACCAGATCGGCCTGCTGACCGAGACGATCGGGAATCCAACGCCGCAGGAAATTCCATTCGTGCCGCAGAACATTCTGCCGCGCGGCGACCTGCCATTCCCGATCACGCCGCAGACCTGGCATTTCCGCCAGTCGATCGAGTACTCGATCACGGCCAATCGCGCGGTGCTCGACATCGCGTCGCGCTACCGCGAGCCGCTGCTCTACAACTTCTATCAGATGGGCCGCAACTCCATCGCGCGCGGCAGCAGGGACAACTGGACGGCGAGCCCCAAGCGGATTCAGGCCGTGCTCGACCAGGTGACGAAGGATCGCGCCGCGACCACGGCGGGCGAGGGATCGGGCCGCGATCGCACGCAGCTCGCGCTCAATCCGTTCGGCGGCACGGTGCCGGTGAAGTATTTCGATCTGCTCCGCCGCCCCGAGGATCGCGACCCGCGCGGCTACATCTTGCCGAGCAATCAGCCGGATTTCCTCACCGCGACGAAGTTCGTCAACGCGCTCATCCGCGCGGGCATCAACATCGATCGCGCCACGAGCGCGTTCACTGTGGCCGGGAAGAATTATCCGGCGGGGAGCTACGTCGTTCGCGCGAACCAGGCGTTCCGTCCGCACGTGCTCGACATGTTCGAGCCACAGGATCACCCGAACGATCTGTCGTATCCGGGCGGACCGCCGAAGCCGCCGTACGACAACGCTGGCTGGACGCTCGCCTATCAGATGGGCGTGCAGTTCGATCGCGTTCTCGACGGCTTCGATGCGCCGACGGAGCGCATCAAGGATGTTACGAAGGCCCCCGCCGGCACCGTGGCGCGCTCGGGTGGCGGCTGGCTGTTGAGCCACGCCACGAACGATGCGTTCATCGCCATCAACCGGCTGCTCAAGAACAAGGATGATGTGTACTGGGTGAAGAACGCCTTCACCGCCAACGGCAAATCGTATCCGGCCGGCACGCTCTACATCGCGAGCCACGGCTCGACGATGGGCACGCTGCAGGCGCTAGCGACGGAAAAAGGACTCTCCTTCGACGCGGCGGGCGGCAAGCCGGCGGGTGACGCGATGAAACTCAAGCCGACGCGCGTCGCGCTGTGGGATCAGTACGGCGGGTCGATGCCGAGCGGGCACGTGCGTTGGCTCCTCGAGCAATACGAGTTCCCATTCGACGTCGTGTATCCGCAGACGATCGACGCCGGCAACCTCTCGGCGAAGTACGACGTCATCGTCTTCGTCGGCGGTGCGATTCCGGCCGCCGATCGGCCGGAACGTGCCGGCGGCGGTGGCGCGGGTGGCGATACCGGCGAGCGCGGCGGCGGCCAGCCCAAGCCCGAGGACATCCCCGCGGAATTCCGACCGTGGCTCGGCACGATGTCGGTGGCGAAGACAATTCCGCAAATCAAGAAGTTCATCGAGGATGGCGGCACGGTGCTGACCATCGGGTCGAGCAACAATCTGGCGTACCACCTTGGCCTGCCGGTCGAGAACGCGCTCACCGAGATGGTGAACGGCCAGGAGCGTCCGCTGCCGCGCGAGAAATTCTACGTGCCCGGCTCGGTGCTCTCAGCCCGCGTCGACAACAGCTTCCCGATCGCGGCCGGCGTCGGCACGAACGGCCACGTCGACGTCTTCTACGACAACAGCCCGGCGTTCCGCCTCAGGCCCGACGCCGCCATGAAGGGCGTCCGTGCCGTCGCCTGGTTCGAGAACGCCCACCCGTTGCGCAGCGGCTGGGCGTGGGGTGAGGCCTATCTCGATCAAGGCATCGAAGCGATCGACGCGCCGTTCGGCAAAGGACACGTG
>JALZAE010000228.1 GCA_030948535.1 Gemmatimonadota bacterium
CATGATCAGTGCGAGCGACGCCTGCGCGGCGACGAGCGACTGCCGCACCCGGCGGCGTCCGCGATTCCCGGTCGAGGTGCGCGAGCCGAGCCGCAGCGATGTCGCAATGTTGCCGCGCGCCGCGAGCAGCGACGGCACGACACCGAAAAGCAGCAGCGACGCCAACGTCACCGCGATGCTGATGCCAAGGGGCGCGCCTTGAAGCTGAATGGCATCGATGCGGGGAAGCTTCTGCGGCGCGAACGCCACGAGCAGACGTAGTGCGCCGACAGCAAACAACATCGCCAACGCGCCGCCGCCGGCGCCGAGCAGTGCGCTCTCGACGAGCAGCTGTCGCGCGATGTCCCCGTAGCTCGCGCCGAGCGCGCGGCGCACGGCCAGCTCGCGCGCCCGCGAGTTTGCCCGGAGGAGGAGCAGGCCGCCAACGTTGACACTGGCGATGACCAACAGCAGCGCGACAGCGGCGGTGAGCACGATGAGAACGGGTCTCACATCGCCGAGCACTGTTTGCGTGAAGGTGAACGCATTCGCGCCGGCGATGTTGAGCTCGGGCGAGAGGCGCCGCTTGATCGCGAACAGCTCGGCGCTCGCGGCGGCGGGCGTCGCACCGGGAGCGAGGCGCGCGATGGCGATCACGGAAAGGCCACCGGCGTTGGCCCATGGAGGAATCCAGTAGCCGGCACCCGCGGGGTAGTCCAGTCCCGGCGGCGCCACGCCGATCACGGTGTACATCGTTCGCGAGTACGGCTCGTTGATCTTCCGGCCGACGATGTCTGGATCGGAGCCGAACTGCGACCGCCACGCACCGTAACTCAGCACCATCACGTTCACGGTGCCGTTGACGTCGTCCTCCGGACGCAGCAGCCGGCCGATGTAGGCGTGCGCGCCGAGGACATCGAAGAAGTTGCCGGAGGCGAGCACGCGGTTGAGCACGATCGAGCGATCGCCGTCGAGGAGCGGCGCGGATGTCGCACCCCAGTGCGCGACGTCGGCGATGTCGCGCATGGTCCGGCTCTCGCGCTTGAGCTCGGCGATGTCCTTGTGCTGCAGACCATACTCTGTCGTCGGAACGCGATATGGCCAGGTGATGATGATGTGATCCTGATCGCGCACCGGGAGGGTACGCAGCAGTACGGTCTCGAACACCGTGAACATCGCGACCGCCATTCCGATGCCGGCGCCGAGTGTGGCGATGGCGGTGATCGGGAACGCGGGCGTCCGGCGGAAGCCGCGAAGCGCGATGACGATGTCTTGCATCAACCGAGTCACGACCAATCTCCTATCGGTTCAGGAGCGCAAGCTCCGCCTTCGCCAGCTCGGCGACGCCAATCGCGAGCGTCGCATCCTCTCCATCCTCCATCGACCATGCGGCCGACAGGCCGGCGTAGGCGAGAATCCATTGTAGCAGTCGCCCGCCATCGAGATTCGCTGCCGCGGCTACCACAGTCGCCTGTCGCGCCAATCGGCCCGGTGCTGTCGCCGTCTCGAGATCAGGATTGCAGAAGATGTTCGCGAAATCGAACCCGCGCTTGCCGACCAGCCCCTTCGGATCGATAGCGAGCCAATCGCGCGCGCCACCGTCAAGGACATTGCCGTGATGGATGTCGCCGTGCAAGGCGACACATCACCGCGGCACCGCGCCCCTCCTCCGCGATCGTGGCAATCTTCAGCATCGCGGGCCGCCAGCGTGGCGAACCGGAAGAAGTCGGCTGCTGCGCGTGATGATCGGCGCGCTGTCGGGGATCAGGGTCCAGCGCGCCAAGTACTCATCGAACATGCTCGCTCGCGGGCGGACGGCTCGGCGACACGGAGTCCTGTTCCTTGAGGTCAGTGACATCGCGGTTCATCGGCGACTCCCAAACTCATATCGATCGTGTTCCGCCGCGACTGCCGATACTCAAAGCATCGTACGACCCGCACATGACCGGCCACCTGGCCACGGAGAGTTGCATGCAGTCACCCCGAACCGAACGTATCGCATTCGATCGCTGGGACATCGAGAACGTGCTCGCCGAGATGCCCCCCGACGAGATGGACGCGCTCCCATTCGGCGTCATCCGACTCGACGCGAATGGCAAGATCCTGTACTACAGCGCGCGCGAAGGGGAGCTGGCGAGCCGCCGGCACGACGACGTGATCGGCAAGAACTTCTTCGATGAAGTCGCGCCGTGCACGAAGCGTCCCGAGTTCCACGGCCGCTTCGTCAACGGAGTGAAGCAGGGCCGGTTCGCCGTGACTTTCCAGTACACCTTCGACTATCGGATGAATCCGCTCAGCGTGCGCGTCCACATGAAGCGCGGCGAAGGCGAGCACGCCAGCGCGGTGTGGGTGATGGTGGAGCGCGTCGAAGCGGACTGGGCCTGACCTAAGCGGAGCGATCACCCGCGGCGACGGCGCGTAGATCGAGAAAAGCGTCCAGGACTCTCGGATCGAAATGCGCGCCACGCTGCGCTCGCAGCTCCGCGAGCACGCGGGTCTCCGGCCAGGCGGCGCGATATGGCCGATCGTGCGTCAGCGCGTCGTAGACGTCCGCGACGGCGACGATGCGTGCCTCGAGCGGAATTGCCTCTCCAGCGAGGCCAATGGGATAGCCGGCGCCGTTCCAGCGCTCGTGGTGCGCGATCGCGATGCGCTCGGCGACGGTCGTCAGCTCGGAGTTGCCGTTGGCGAGAATGCGCGCGCCGATGGTGGTGTGCGTCTTCATCAGCGCGAACTCATCGTCGGTCAGTGACCCGGGCTTGAGGAGCACGCCATCCGGAATGCCGATCTTGCCAACATCGTGCAGCGGCGCGGCGCGTCCGATCACCGCGGCGAGGCGGGGCGTCACGCCAAGAGCGGTCGCCAGCTCTCCGGCCAGCGAGCCAACCCGGACCGTGTGCTGGCCGGTGTCATCGTCGCGGCACTCGCCGGCCTGTGCCAACCTGGCGAGCATCTCGAGCTGCGCATCGCCAACGCGCTGCTTCGAAGCGTGCAGTGCCTCGCGTCCGCGCACACGCTCGGTGACGTCGCGCACGTGGAGCTCGTGCCAGCCCGCTTCCCGATGCAGCCGAAGGTCGAGCGACAGCTTCGGGCCGTCGCAGTAGACCTCGGCGGCCGCGAAGCCGATTCGCGACGCCTCCGCGCGCATCATCACACCGGCGTCACCCGCGAGCAGCGCGACAATCCGCGCGAGCGTCCAGTCGCCGGCTCCGGCCGCGTCGCCGGCGACAAACCGCAGCAACCGATCCGCGCGCTTGTTGGAGTAGATCAGCGCTTCAGACGCGCCAAAGGCGAAGGCGGCCTCGTGCACTCGCGAGAGCATCGATGCGATGTGCGGCCAGCCCTCGATGCGTTCCGTGCGCTGCCCGATGTCGACTTGCGTGGCCATTTCTTCCTCGTACCGTGTCACCGCTGCAGTCGCACCGGACAGACAGAGGACGATCGGCGCGTGCCCACGCTACCGCGCCGCGCCCGTCGCGTAGCCTCACGTGTTTGAGCGCACTCGCCGAGACTAGAGCTCGAGCGGTTCTCCCAACAGACCCGCCGGTTCGTGTCGCTGACATCGACCGGGCGATCTGCTCTTCTTTCAGTCACGGAGTCCATTCGTGCCCATTTCCGCAGTGGCGTCAGGCTTCACCCTCGGCGCGTCGTCTTCTACATCTGATACGAAGAGCCTGCGCGAGCAGCAGCGCCAGGCATTCAAGGCGCTTTTCGAATCTGTAAAGTCCGGCGACGTCGGCGCGGCGCAGCAGGCGCTCACCGATCTCGAGAAGACGATCTCCGCGGCGCAGTCCGCCGCGGGCTCGGCGACCGGCAGCGGCGTAACGCGCGGTAACGACTTCGCCGCGCTCGCAACGGCGATCAAGTCCGGCGACGCAGCCGCGGCGCAGAAGGCGCTCGCGACGCTGCAGACCGATTCTCGCGGTGGCGTCCAGCGGGACAGCGCTCCGCGACCGAGCGCCCAGCGCGACCAGTTCACCGGCGATCTCGCCAAGCTCTTCCAGTCTGTCGACGCCGGCGACGTGAGCGCGGCGCAGCAGGCGCTCAAGACGCTGACCGCCGATGCGCAGGCGCTCTACTCTCCGCGCAGCAAGGCGAACAGCGCGGCGACCCAGTCGGCCGGCAGCGCCGACAAGGGCGCCGTCGATTCAGACTTCCAGGCGCTGTTGCAGGCGGTGCAGGCCGGCGACACCGACGGCGCTCAGAAAGCGCTGACGAGTCTCAAGGCGGACATCGGCGTGAAGAAGGGCGGCGGCCATCATGGGCACCATGGTCACGGGCACCACGACAGTGATTCGAACGAGTCGAGCTCGACGTCGAGCTCGATCTTCAGCTCCAGCAGCTCGACGAGCTCATCCACCAGCGCCGCGACGAATGCGACCGACCCCGCGTCGCTCACGGATCTCGCGACGGAGACGCCAAAGGCCGGCACAAAGTAGTCTTGGTTTGCCGTGCTGATACAAGCGACGAAAGGCGAAGCTCGTTGCTCGCCTTTCGTGCGTTTCGCCGTCTCGACGCTCGCGCCTACTCGTAGCGCAGCGCGTGAATCGGGTCGAGCCGCGCCGCCTTCCTCGCCGGATAGAAGCCGAAGAAGATGCCCACCGCCGCCGAGAAGCCGATCGCGATGGCGATCGCGTAGAGCGGCGTCGTGGTGCTCCACCCCGTGAAGTGTCCGACGAGCTTCGAGCCGCCCACGCCGGCAACCAATCCGATGACGCCGCCGGCCAGACTCATCACGACGCTTTCGACGAGAAACTGCGTCAACACGTCCGAGCCGCGCGCGCCGATCGCCAGGCGAATGCCGATCTCGCGCGTGCGCTCCGTGACCGACACGAGCATGATGTTCATGATGCCGATGCCGCCGACGAGGAGCGACACCGATGCGATCGCCGCGAGCAGGTACGTCATTACGCGCGTGGTCCCCTCGGCGGCCTGCGCGATCTGCGTCTGGTCGCGAACGGTGAAGTCATCCGCCGCGCCGTCGGCGATGTGGTGCGACTCGCGCATCAACGCGCCGATCTCCTGCAGCGCCGCCGGGATGTCGCCCGTCGTGTTGGTGCTGGCCAGAATCTGCCCGAGGAAGACGAAGCTGCTCAACCGCGCCAACGACTCGGCGTGCGAGATAGCGCCGATCGTGTCCACAATTGAGAAATCAAGGGCCGATTTGGTCAATCATCACATCGGCCGTGGCGGCTCGCAACTCGTTCATTCATGCGAGGCTGGCGCCGGGCTTCTGCGAGTCTGCCGTGATGTGGAAAGGGCGTGTCACAGAGCGAGACACCGCCGCCAATTAACCGCCACGATTCGGCATCAACACTCGGCACGCGCACTGCTTTGTACTGTGGCGTTCGCAAGTCACAACTAGCCGCAGCCAGGAGCCAGCAGCATGCGCCGACACCGCTACCGATCGCCCATCCGTCTTGCGCGTCGGGTTCTGCCGAGCGCCATTCTCGTTGCGTTCGCGGCGTGCTCGCGCGACGGAAGGGCTTCGTCAGCCGACACGACGTCCTCGTTTCAGAGCGACCTCATGGCCGCCGAGGTTGCCAGCTCGATCCCGACGCAGCCTACATCGCTTCCCAGCGATTGCTCCGTCGCCGATGCGTCGCGGTTCACGTCCGAAGTCCATGGCATCGACAGCGCTCGTGCGCTCCTCACTCGCGAGCGCGGGCTCGCTGCGGAGCTGCGCGGAGATGTGCGCGAAGCAAAAGCGCTATTGGAGACGTCGGTGCGTCTCGATCCAGGCGACGCGGCCGTTGCCTATCATCTCGGGCGCGTGAGCGAGCAGCTTCGCGACCGCGAGGGCGCGCTGCAGGCATACTGTCACTCGCTCGCGATCGAGCCGGCGTCGTCGACGGCGCTGGACGCGACGAGCCGCATTCATTCTCTCACCTCGGTGCGCCCGGCGAGTGCGCCGGTTGTGCGGCAGGCTCGGCGCGCCACGCCGCGCGTCACCGCGGTGACGAGAGTCGTCCAGCACTCGGCGCCAGCAGCGATTGCCGCCCCGGTTACCGTTGCGGTTGCGCCGGTGCGGACCACGGACAATGGCACGCTGGCGCAGACGCCGACAATTCCGGTCGACCCGCCGGCACCAATCATCTTACCTGGTCCAGTGAGCCAACCGGCCGATGCGCGGCCGAGCGTGCGCACGCCGGAGCCGTCCACCCGGCGCACCGTTGAGAGTAGCACCACGGCGCGCGATGTCGCCGTTGGCGCGGGCGCCGGCGCGATCATCGGCGCGGTGATGGGCCGCAACACCAAGAGCGCGGTGATCGGCGGCGTCGCGGGTGGAGTGCTGGGCGCGATCTTCAGCAAGCGCCCGAGCCCCTGACACTTGCGACTACGGCATACCAAGCCGGCGCAGGAGTTTTTGCAGCGTCTGTCGGTGCATGCCGAGCGCGCGCGCGGTGCGGGAGATGTTGCCGCCGTCGCGCTCGAGCGCCGCGACGAGAAAAGCGCGATCGAAGTCCGTGCTCGCGCGCGCGTGCGCGGCGGCGAAGGAAAGGCCAGTGATGGCGCCGTCGACCGGCCGTAACGGTAATGCACTACCGGTGATGTTGACCGGGAGGTCCTCGAGCTCGATCGCCGCGCCGTCGGCGAGCACGAGCGCGCTCTCCAGCGCGTTGCGAAGCTCGCGCACGTTGCCGGGCCAATCGTAGCTCCACATCGCTCGGCGCGCCGCTTCACTCAACGGACGCGCCGCGACATGGTGGCGGGTGGCGAGCGATGCGATGAAGTGCACCGCCAGCGGCTCGACGTCCTCACGCCGTTCGCGAAGCGATGGCAGCCGAACGGTGATCACCTGGAGCCGGTAGAGTAGGTCGGCGCGAAAGCGACCGTCGGCCACGAGCTGGTCGAGCGGCCGGTTCGTCGCCGCGATGAGGCGGATGTCGACCGGCCGCGGCTTGGTGTCGCCGAGCATCGTCACCGCACCCGCCTCGAGCGCGCGCAGCAGTTTCGCCTGTGATGCGAGCACGAGCTCGCCCAGCTCATCGAGGAAGAGGTAGTCCTGCGGGCGCAAATTCAGCGCGCGATCGACGTCGCGATGCCAGTGGTACCAGAGCGTCGTACGATCGCAGCGCGCGACGGCGGCGAGCTGCCGCAGCGTGCGCACCGGCGTGGCGCGCATGGCCGCGACACGCAGTGCTTCACGCAACCGCGGAGCGAGCGCGTTGGCGGCGTCGATGGCGTTGGCGATCATTTGACGCGTGGTATGCGCGCAGGCGCGCCGCGCAGCCGGTACGAATTCTCGAGCGAGATCCGGAAGCCAGATCAGCTCATCCACGACGACCGCGCGAAGATGCCGGACGTTATCGGCATCTTTGTTCGTCACCACGATCAGCGCGTGGTGGGGAAATCTCGAGCGGAGACCGGTGATTCGCGTGCGCTGAAAGTCGTCGCGCAGCCAGGGAAGCACGACGGCGAGGCAGTCAGAAACCGGCGCTTCGCGGATGAGCGCGGACAAGTTGCGGCGACGTGTGGGCGTGGGACTCGGCGGCACGCGGGAACTCCGGGAGTGGATGCCGGAATGCCGAGGCACGTGGTGCGCCGCCGCCGGTCAGTACTCCATCTCGCCACCGAGCAGCATCTTAGACTTTTGCCGGCGAGTCCTCCGTGCAGCCACGGCGTGACACGTGCAGCCGCCCGGCGGCGCACGGCGAAGGCTAGGAGGCGACTTGCTTGCGCCGGAAACAGCGAATCGAATGGTCGTTGACGATGCCGACCGCTTGCATCCACGCATAGACAATCGTTGGGCCGACGAACTTGAAGCCGCGCGCTTTCATTTCCTTGGAGATGCCCTCGGACAGCGGCGACGTCGCCATCCGCGTACGGCCGTCACCCTTCACGACCTCGCCGTCGGTGAAGGACCAGCAGAAGTCGGTGAAGCTCTCCCCTCGCTCCTCCATCTCGCCGAAGATTTGCGCGCCGCGGATCGTAGCCTCGATCTTGGCCCGCGCGCGGATGATGCCGGCGTCGCCCATCAAGCGCTCGATGTCCTTCGCGCCGAAGCGAGCCACTTTCTCTGGGTTGAAGCCGGCGAGTGCTTTGCGAAAGGCCTCTCGTTTCCGAAGCACGGTGATCCAGGCCAGCCCGGCCTGAAATCCTTCCAACATCAACATCTCCCATAGCATGCGCGAGTCGTGCTGAGGGACGCCCCACTCCTCATCGTGGTAAGCGCGCATCAGCGCGTCGCTCTCTGCCCAATCGCAGCGGTGAAGATTCGTCATCGCGTTGTTTCCCCAGCCGAATGGCTCCTTCGCTCACTCCGGACCGTGTGGTTTTTTCTTGGGGGGACTCCACTATGGTTCATGTATGATCACACGGTGGAACGGAAGGGGAGCGGCGCGGCGCGTTCTATTGGCGCTACGAATCATCGCATCGCTCGTGGGCGCTGCCGCGTCGAGTGCCGCGCAGGCGAGCAGTCGCTCCGATTCCACGCGCGTTCGCTTCTCGCGGGCGGACTCCGTCGCGGTACAGGATTCCGCTGCCGGCAGCGTCGCGCGACGGCCAGCTGGTCCTCTCACGCGACTGCTGCACAACGGCGCGCTGCTCGCTCGAGGCGGCGAACGGTTAATCTTTCGCGCGGATGCCGCTGGCGATCGGTTCGCTCGACATCCGGATCCCGGTAACGCACTGCTCCGGAAAGCCGCTCCGCTCGCCTATTGGTCCCCCTTCGCCGCCGTCGCGGCGGCGCCGATCGTGTGGGGCGATGCGCTCGCCGCGCGGCACGGTAACTCCGCGGTGTATGGCGGAACATCGACGGCGGCGCTCGCTCTCGGGTTCGCGGTATCGCGCACGGCAAAGCACTTCGTCCATCGCGCACGCCCGTGTACAGGGGAGGGTTCCGCCGCGGTCTCGATTCTCTCGATGCGCGATACGAGCACATCGTGCTCACGATCGTCGGGCATCGCGCACAACACGTCGTTCTTCTCGGAGCACGCGATGGCGATGTTCGCCATCGCCGCCGCGACGTCGTTCAGCGCGCAGCGTGGCAAAGATCCGCACGCGGACGGTATCACTGCCGTCACCTTTTCCGTGGCATCCGCGGTTGGCGTGGGACGGATTTATCAACGTCATCATTGGTTGAGTGACGTGCTCGTCGGCGCAGCGGTTGGCACGGGTGCGGGCTATCTCGCCGCGCAACTTCCGAATCGAGTCTGGCAGCGACCGAGTCGCTGAGGACGCAGAGCACGGCATGCTTCGTCGCGCAACCCACGATCATGTTTTCGATACGAGGTGCAATGTCCGTTGGCGTCCGTCGCTCGTAGCGTTGGCATGAACCACCGCTCAAACCGACCGGAGCCGACATGGAAGAGTACAAGCTTGGCGTCCCCCCCAAGGTGCTCGCCCGCATCGCCGGCGTGCCACCGGCGTGCCGCTGCTGATGATCATCTATGTGCTGCTGCACCCGGTGAACGAGCTGCTGACCCAGCTGGCGGCGCTCTTCTGCGCGATCGGGCTTGCCATTCAGGCCGCGATCGTCATGTATCTCCTTGAGGCGATCTTCCCCTCGGCAGCGGCGCGTACCTGAAGGCGTTCACGACCGATCAGCTCAACGCGATGGCGAGCCTCGCGCTCAAGGAGCACAACTACGGCTTCGGTGTCTGTCTCCTCTTCTTCGCCTGTTACCAGATCACGATCGGCGTAGTGATCTTCAAGTCGGGCTACATCCCGAAGCTCGTCGGCGTGCTGATGCAGATCGGCGGCGCGGGCTATCTGACCAACAACTTCGCGCTGATCCCGTACCCGTCGATCACTCGCTGGCTGTTCCCGGTGTCGGCGGTACCGGCGCTGCAGATGCCGCGCATGTCCTGTATGCGCTCCGCGCGTTCGAGGTGAGCGCGTGCGACTACCTGCTCAAGCCGTTCGACGCCGATCGTCTCGCCAACACGATGCGACGCGTGATGTTCCGGAGCGAGCAGCCCGGCCCCGACGTGCACTCCGCGGTCCGCGCGCTCCTCGCGCACGTGCGCCCCGCGGCCGAGCAGGTCGTGGTGAAGGCTGACGGGCGCCACATTTTTCTCGGCGCGGATGAGATCGAGTGGTTCGAGGCGGTGGGGAAGGATGTGCGCGTCCATCTTGGCGCGAAGAGCTTGCTCGTCCGCGAATCGATGAACGGCTTGGCCGACCGGCTCGATGCGACGCGGTTTCTTCGCGTGCATCGCTCGGCGATCGTGAACCGGTCGCCGATACGAGAGATGCAGCCGTGGTTCGAGGGGGACTATGTGATCATCACGCGCGCGGGCGCGCGCATCGTCAGCGGCCGCACGTATCGCGCCGCGGTGAAGCAATTGATCGATCTCTCACGTTCGCGCGGAGGTGGAAGTGAGTGAGGCGGCGAGCCAGCGCGCTGCGCAACGGATGCCGCTTCGCGCTGGAAGCTACCGCGCGCTGGCTCGCAGCGTGTAAGCGCCCGCGCCGCCGGAGCGGACAGCTCCCGCCGCCCACCTCCGCGCGGCCACTCAATGCGAAAGCGCGCGCACCTGATCGACCACGTCGCGCACCGACCTGATCACCACGTC
>JALZAE010000229.1 GCA_030948535.1 Gemmatimonadota bacterium
GGCGCATGCTGTTTGCCCTCGCGCAGTCGGTGCGTACGCGAAAACCGAATGGCGATCTCATCAGCACCGAGAGCACCCGCCGCCGAGGTGCAAGCGAGAATCCCTTTTTCTCCGCCTCGCCGGATTCGCTCGCGCGGTTCGGCTACGTGCATCTCTCGCGCGAAATCACGGACAGCACGATCTTCTACGCGCCCGACGCCAAGGTTCTACTGTCGGAGAGCTTCGTGGCGACGCATTGTCTGCGCACGCGCACCGGGGACGCGCGGCATCCGCGGGATGTTGGGCTGGTCTTCGAGCCGTCGTCGGGTCGGCGCGCTGGCGTGGATGGCGCACTGCACGCCGATGTCCGCGGCGTGCTCTGGGTTGACGGCGGCACGTCGGAGCTACGCACGCTCGAGTTCACCTACACGGGACTTCCGCACGGCGTCTCGGAATCGCACGCGAATGGCCGTGTGGACTTTCTTCGGCTCGCCGGGGGCGCGGTGGTCGTGCGCGAGTGGGTGGTCCGCGCGCCGGAGATGCAGGAGATTCGCGAGGGCCTCGCCATGCCCACCGCCGCGGCGATGACGGTGAAGGTCGTCGGGCTGCGAGAGACGAGCGGTGAGATCCTCGAGGCGTCGATGCTGGACGGACGCGCGCTCTGGCGCGCGCAGGGTGCCACACTTGCCGGCGTCGTCGTCGACAGCGAGCGGCTCACGCCCGTGCCGGGGGCCGTTGTTGGCATTGCGGGCACAGCATATCGCAGCGTCACCGATGCCGATGGACGCTGGCGGCTCGATGGATTGCCCAGTGGCTCGCACAACCTTTTTCTCTCGGCGCGATTGCTCGATGTGCTCGGTGTACCGCCCGTCACTCACATCGTGACGCTACGCGACGGTGCGACGGACACGTTGCGACTCGCTCTTCCCGGCGCGACCGCTTTGATTGCGCGCGCGTGCCGCGACACGCTGCGCGCGAAGACGACGAGCGTAGTCGCGGGCACCGCACGAGATTCGATTTCCGGCGCCGCGCTACCCGGCGCGACGGTGCGGGTGTGGTCGGCCGCTCAGACGATGACTACGGTCGGTCGCCTGACGAGGCCCCTGTTCGAGGCGGAGTTCGTTACCGATTCAACCGGCGCGTTCCACATCTGCGGCGCGCCGAACAACGCGACGCTCGGCTTGCGCGCGCGGCTGGGCAATCGCCGGAGCGGAATGTCGTCGGTCGAGACGGAGCAGATGTCAATCGTGATCCAGGATGCACTCGTCGGCAAACGCGTCGCCATCGTGTCGCCATGAAAAAACTCACAGCGCTCTTCCTTCTGGTTCTGATCGCGGCGTTCGCCGGAAATGTCGGCGCGCAGCGATCGACACTGCTCGGCACCGTGCTCCTCGACTCGGCCGAGCGACCGGCCGCCGGCGCGGAGATCGTCATTAGTAGTTTGGGGCGACGAGTGCACAGCGATTTGAACGGCGTGTTTCGTCTCGATTCACTCGCTGCGGGGACCTATCCCATCATCGTGCGGGTCGCCGGCTATGTGCAGCTCGAGAGCACGCTCAGCTTCGGCATCAGCGACACGCTCGAGCGCGACTTCGTGCTGCTCCGCCGCAGCGCGATGATCGTCCTCGCCGCGCAGGAGAGCGAGGGACACACCGCCGTTCGGGCTAGTGCGATTCGGCAGCGAATCGGCGACGCGAACTTGATTCGCGTCGAGGAGTTCCAGCAGGCCGCCGCATCGGCGACGGCGATAGACTTGTACGATCTGCTCCGCACCCTTCGACCGAACATGATGCGCGCGCGCGGCAAGACCATGGGTGACGGAAAGTCGGATGACGCGAAGATGTCGCTTCCGCCGCCGACTACCCCGGACCGCACGCTGTCGACGGACGAACCGATGTTCGAGCCCCTCGTCTACGTGAACAATGCGCGGGTCGGCCATCTCGCGGCGCTGCACGCCATTCCCGCGTCGAACGTGTCCGAGGTGCGCTACCTCAGTCCCATCGACGCCACGCAGCGATTCGGCATCGGCCACTCCAGCGGCGCCATTCTCGTGACGCTCGGCGCTCGCTGAGCGGTCACGGCATCCGGGCCTCGATCCGCTCTCCCGCCAACGCTCGTCCGGCGCCGGGCGAATCCATCTTCATAGCGGTCGCTCGATCGTTGTTCACGACGAACGAGATGATCGACGCCGGTGACGATCGCATGGCGAAAGTGCCGTCCGTCTGTTTGAGCAACCGTTCCGCGCCTTGCCCAAGCGGCTCGATCATCAATCGGCCGTTCTCGTCGAACACGCGATAGGTGCGGCGATACTGTGTGAATGAGCCGTGCAGGTCGGGTGGCAGCTTGTCGAACCTTAGCTGAAACGCGCCCGACAGTTGGCGACGCTCCGCCGCCGGCACCGCCACATCGGTCAATGTCCGTGGGGGCGCGGGCTCCGGCGGTTTCGGAAGCTCCGGCAATCCGAGGATCGCGCGTGCCAGCGCTCGCCCGATGGCGTACGCATTCTGCCCCTCCGTGTTGGTAAGTACGATCACCGTGAGTGAGTCGGCAGGAAACTCGTACATGCTGCCTGCGTAGCCGAGGAGCGAGCCGTGCTGTCCTCTGCTGCGATGATCGTTCTCGTGGTTGAGCAAGAGCGCGAAGCCGTATTGCGACATCGGATCGCTGGGGTTCATGCGCACCGCCGCGCCCTCGGCGGTGCTCATCATGGTG
>JALZAE010000249.1 GCA_030948535.1 Gemmatimonadota bacterium
GAGCCGTTCCGTCAAGCGCTGGAGCGCTTCACGCTCGGCCTTCAACTGTCCCTCGACTCGTGCGCGTTGTTGCTCGAGCTCGAGAAGGTTCTGCGCCTCGTACCGGTTGATCTCCTGCTGCAGCGACGCGATCCGTTGCTGACGCTGCTCGATCTGCGCGAGAAGGCTGGAACGCTCGCGCTCGAGTTGGGCAACCCGGTTTCGAAGGATGTCGCCGCGAAGCAGTGCGAACACGTTGCTCTGCCATCCGAGCGTGAAGGCCACCTTCGAATATCCGTACAACACCTGTGGCGCCGTACTCGGCGTACCGCCGCCACCACCGATCTCCGTGAGATAGACGCCTGCACGTAGTCCGCGGTAATCGAGCGAAGCGCCGATGTTGTAATCCCAGGCGTTATTCTCGGCCATTAGAGAAAGCAGAGTATTCGGAGCGGGGCTCATGTCGACCTTGACGCCGCCGAAGAGTCCGCCGGTCTTGTGATTGCCATACGCGTTGCCAAGCTGTCCGTCATCGGAGAAGAGCCCGTTCCCATACCCGAGCGACAAGCTGAGGTTCACATCCGGGAAGGTGCGCCGAAGGTCCGCGAGTGAAAACGACTTCGTCGCCACCCCGAAGAGCGTATTGCTGGTGTTGAATTTCTGATGGAGCGTATCGGCAATGTGCTGGTAGTTCGGATCCGCCGACCCATTGGCTGGTGGAAAGAGACTGTAGCCCACGCCGAACCGGTCGATTTTGTTGTACGGTCCGACATTGCGAACACCAATCGCGACACTGGGGACGAACCGAATCAGCCCAGGCTGATTGCGGAAGTCCTCTTCGTTCAGCACGAGCGCCTGGCCGAACGCCCCGAACTCCGGATTGCTGGAGAACGCTGCGATGCCAATCTCCGCGCGCCCGAACAGCGAGACGGAAAGCGTCAGCTGCGAGTTCAGCCGATCGTTGTAGTTGATCTTGGGAAGTCCGGGATCCTTCTTGAACGACTTGCCCGAGTAGTTGAGCGCAAAGTCCCCGCTCAGCGGCGAGACCCACGCCACCGGGATGTCGATCAGACCCGCGCCCCAGTACAGCGTCTGCGGGAATGATTGCTGTGCGCCGGCGGAGCCCACGAACGACCCCAGCGCAGCGAGAGCGAGGGCGAGCGTGACGCGTCGACGAATGATGAGCATCGGTATGAGCCCTCGTTAGTGCAGCAGCTGATTTGCGCCGCCGCCTAAGGGCGGCTTGGCGGGCGGCGGCGTGGGCGGCTGGCCCAGCTTTTCCAAACGGTCCTGAACCGCTTTGATCTGATCCCGCTCTTGCTGGATCTGCGCTTCGAGCTCTTCGCGACGCTTGGCGATCGTGGCGAGCTCGCCCTGCTGCGCTTGGCGCAATGACACTTCGAGCCCAGCAATGCGCCGCTCGCGCGCCGCGATCTCCAGCCGGAGGCGTCGCTGCTCGCGCTCTAACACGTCGACCCGCGCACGGAGAATCACGCCGCGGCTGATGTCGTACACATTGCCCGTGTATCCCAGCGTGACGTTCGGCTTGGCATAGTTGTACACACGATAGAGCGCTCCTTTGCTGGCGCTCTGACCGCCTTCCTCGAGCTCGGTGCCGTACAGCCCGACGTAGATACCGCGCCAATCGACCACGGCGCCGGCGTTGAAGTCGAAGCCGTTATTGTCGAACATGACCGAGAGCCGCGTGTTCTCCGTCATGTGTCCGACCGCCCGCGCCCCGAAAAACAGTCCCTTGGCGACGGTTCCACTCTTGTTGTAGTCCTTGCCAAGGTTGCCGTCGTCCTTGAACAGGCCGTTGCCATACCCGACGCTCCAGCTCGTGCTCACGCCGCCCAACTGCAACGATTTCGTCGCGACGCCGTAGAAAGTCGGCGCCGTGCTGAAGTTGCCGGCGTATCCCTCGGTGACATGCTCGTATCTCGTTCCAACGAGCGAGATATCATGACCGACCAGCAGGCGATCCTCGTGCTTGTAGCTGCCCACGTTTCGCACGCCGATGGCGATCGCGGGCAGCATGCCGAAGTCGCCTTCGCGCACCGCCAACAGCTGTCCGAAGAAACCCCACTCAGGGTTTTGCGAATATGCGGCGGCGCCTGTCGAGAAACGGCCGAGCCAGTGAATCTCCATCGCGATGTTCGTATTCCACTGGCTCGCGAAATTCAGTCCACTCGTGTACTCGATGCGCTTCGCGGACGAAGTGAGCCACACGTCCCCCGACGTCGGCGAGATCCACGCGACAGGAATGTCGATGAGTCCCGTGCCGAACTGTATGGTGCCGAGATACGGGTCGCGTCGTTCGGGCGTCTGGGCTGAGACGCTCGAGGCGACGCAGAGTGACGCCGCGACGGAGCAGATGGCGAGAGCGGCACCCGACCGCATCAGGCGCATGAGGCCTCCAAGATTTCGGTTGACGGAATCGGCCGAGTAAGTGTGTTCAATTCCCATGTGCCTGTGACCGATGCGCAAAGTCACCTGATTGACGTACGACGGTTGCAAATGTTACCCTGGCACGGGAAGATGCACGACTTGAAAGATAGCGTCAAATGTAGTGAGGCGGGTGTAACCTAGCCTGAAATCCCGCGATACGGGGTGCAAGACATATGCCCCGTTCAGACGCGCGAGACGCGCGAGCGAAACACAATTCGGCAAAAAATAATGGCCCGCGAAGGGCCTCCGCGAAGTTTCCAGCAGCGCGTTATCTTTCCGACTCGCGTTCTTCCAACCTCTCCGCCGACATCGTGAGTGGCTTCGTGATCATGCGATTTGTGACCCTGTTTTCGCTGGCCTGCATCACCGGCGGCGCCGTCGCATGCAGCGGCTCCGAGACGGCACGCGGCGCGACTCCGCAACCGAGCGCCGCAAGCGCGGCGCACCGCGATTCCACTTCCGCTTCTGCTCAGCGCGTTGCGGGGGACACGCTGCTCACCCGCGCGGACGCCGCGCGCATTCAAGGTAACCCCTCCGCGACGATTTGGATCATCGAGATCAGCGATTTCCAGTGCCCCTACTGCAAGGAGTGGCACGACTCGACGTTCGCGAAGGTGAAGACCGAGTTCATCGACACGGGGAAAGCACGCTTCGCCTACATCAACTACCCGCTCTCGAGTCACCGCAATGCGATGCCGGCCGCCGAGGCCGCGATGTGCTCCGCCGCCCAAGGAAAGTTCTGGCCGATGCACGACGCGCTGTTCAATTCGCAAGAGCACTGGGAAGTGTTACCGGATCCCGCGAGCATGATCGATTCGATCGCGAAGAGCATTGGAGTCGACGCCCAAGCGATGCGCAGCTGCGTGACGCGACACGCGACGCGACCGCTGATTCAAGCGGATGTGGAGCGCAGCCAAGACGCGGGCGTCAACTCGACGCCGACGTTTCTCGTCAACGGCACGCCGCTCATCGGCGCGCAGCCCATCGAGTCGTTCCGGAAAGCGGTCGCCGCGGCGGCCCTCGTGAAGCCCGCGACAAAGCCCTGACGCGAACCAACCTCGGCCGGAGTGACGGCGTCACGGCGATATGGCTAAAGCAAACGGCCGCCGGAGCACTGCTCCGGCGGCCGTTTCGTCCATGGCCGGCCCGTGGCGATTCGCCTGGAACCGGATACCCTTTACCAGGACGCGATCAGGCGACCGCTTGCCCAGTACGGGCCGGCAATGGGACTGAGACTAGACAATGGATCACCTCCTCTCGATAGGGTTCGACTGAGGGCGGAACGCGCCGGGACCGCGGAGTGCGCGAACCCGACGACCCGACAACCTAATCACGGTACGCGCGCGATGCCACGGCTGATTCCCGTCATGGTCGAGGCTACATTCCGCGCGTGCGTTCCCTGATTCGCTTGGCCTACGAGGGCGCCGCGCAGCTCGCGCGCGCAGCGGCCGTACTTGCTCCCGCCGGCCCGTCGAAGGCGATGCGCTCGCTCCGTGCGCGCCGCAACATCCGTGACCGCTTCGCCACTTGGGGCAGGAACGGCCGCATCCCAGCCGAGCCGCTGCTGTGGATGCACGCGCCGTCGGTGGGGGAAGGACTGCAGGCGCGACCGGTGCTTCACGCCCTCCGTCGCGTGCGACCGCACGTGCAGCTCGCCTATACCTTCTTCTCCCCCAGCGCCGAATCGTTCGCTCGCACGCTGGACGTGGATTTTCGTGAGTATCTCCCTTTCGACAGCGCGGCCGATGCCGACGCGGCGCTCCAAGCGCTACTGCCGCGCGCGATCGTTTTTAGCAAGCTGGACGTGTGGCCGACGCTGGTGCGCGTTGCCTCCGCCCGCGGCGTCAGGCTTGGCCTGATCAGCGCGACCGTCGCGGCGGCGTCGAAGCGACGAAGCGCCTTCGCGGCGCCACTTCTGCGCGATGCCTACGGCATGCTCGACATGGTCGGCGCCGTGAGCGAGGCCGATGCGCTACGGCTTCGCGAGCTCGGCGTGCGGCCCGAGGCCATCTGCGTTACGGGCGACACGCGCTACGATCAGGTCTCGGAGCGCGCGGCCTTCGTCAAGCGCGATGGACCGATCCTCGGTCCACTGCGATCGAAGCGACCGACGCTCGTCGCGGGATCGACGTGGCCTGCGGACGAGCGCGCGCTGCTCGATGCCTGGGAGCGCCTTCGCGAGGACCTTCCGGGCGCGCGCCTGATCATCGCGCCCCACGAGCCAACGGAAGCGCATCTGCGTCCGATCGAGGCGTGGGCGAAGCGTGGGCGGCTGGACATCGTTCGTCTCAGCGCGGCCTCATCCGATGTCGACGTGATTCTGGTAGATCGGGTCGGCGTGCTGGGCGATCTCTACGCGCTCGCCGATATCGCGTTCGTCGGCGGCGGATTTCACGATGCCGGGCTGCACTCCGTACTCGAGCCGGCGTCCTTCGGCGTGCCGGTGGCGTTTGGGCCGGGGCATGACGGAAGCCGCGACGCCGGATTACTGCTCGCCAGCGGCGGCGGCGCATCAGTCGACACGGCCACTGCATTGCGCGACGTCGCGCGATCGTGGTTCATTGACGACGCCGCGCGCAAGACGGCGGGTGATGCCGCGCGAGAGACCGTACGGGCCGGACTCGGGGCGACGGAGCGATCGCTGCGCCTCATCGAGCGTCTGCTCGACGACTAGCTCGGAATCGCGGGGACGCTGCCCGACGGTGGCGCCGGCTCGAGCCGCTCGGGACGGTGCAGGAAGAAGCCCTGGACCAGATGCACGCCGAGCCGCTTCACGGTCTCCAGCTCCTCGGCACGCTCGACACCTTCAGCGATGACCTTGGCTCCCTGGTCGTCGGCGAACTTCACCATCGTCTCGACGAGATTCTGCTTGATGAAGTTCGTGTCGATCTAGTTGATGAGCGAGATGTCGAGCTTGATGAAGTCGGGCTCGAGATTGGCGATCGAGCCGAGGCCCGCGTATCCGCTGCCGGCATCATCGACGGCAAAACGATAGCCCTGCTCCCGGAATCCCTTCAGCCGCTCGCGAAATTTTGGATAGTCCTTGATCGCGGTGCGCTCCGTGATCTCGATGACCACGCAGTGCGGATCGACATCGCCGAGCTCGCCAAATGCCGGATCGGCGAAGTCGTGCGGGTCCACGTTGAGGAAGAGCAGCTGATCGTTTTCCAGCCGGCGCGATGCCCCCTCGAGCGCGCGCATGCGACAAAGGCGACTCAGCTCCCACACGAGATCAGCTTCCGCGGCAACCTCGAACATCACTTCGGGACTTCGCAGACTACGGCGCACACCGCGGGCGAGCGCCTCGAACCCGACGATTTCCTGCGTGTCGGTCGCGACGATCGGGTGATAGTCCACGTAGACCGCGCCGTCGTGCAGTAGCTGCTTGAGATCGGTGACCTTGCGCGCGCGCTCGCGCTCCTCGACGCTCTTGGCGGCGTTCGCCGCTTCCCGAATTGCCCGATAGATCAGCCGCTCGAGCCGGATCTTGGGGTTGTAGTAGACGTGCGCATAGCCGACGTAGATGTCGAACATTGCGGCGATGTCATCGCCCTGCGTTTCCTCGAGACGGCGGCCGATGTGCTGTTGGAGTCCGCGCGCGAGCTCGATGATCTCGGTGTCGGTCGCGGCGGCGGCGCCGGCAGCCGGAATGTGAAAGAAGATGAAGTCGTCGTCGTTCGTGAAGCTCACCATCATGCGCG
>JALZAE010000258.1 GCA_030948535.1 Gemmatimonadota bacterium
GGCCACGAGTGAGCTGAGCAGAAAGACGCGGCGCCCGGCGCGCTCAGCGTCGAGACCGAGCGCCGCGGCGGGCTCGGCGCCAAGCGCGAGGACGTCGATGTCGCGCGCGGACCAGAGGAGCGCGCCACCGCCTAACGAGAGATAGAGCGCCAGCCACCAGACGCGCGGCCAATCGGCGTCCGACACGGAGCCCATCATCCACCAGAGCGCGCTGCGCGTGGTGTCGGGCGGAGCGCCCGCGAGCAGCACCATGATGGCCGCATTGGCGAAGGCGCCGATGATGACGCCGGCCATCAACAGCACGCGCGGATCGGCTCGGCCACCGACCGCGCGCGCAACCCCGAGCACGGCGGCGATCGCCAGTCCGGCACCCGCGAATGCCGCGAGCGGAACCGCGCCGGCGGCGGAGACGCCTAACGAGACGGCGATCACCGCGCCGACCGCCGCGCCGCCGGACACGCCGAGCAGGTAGGGCTCGGCGAGTGGATTGCGCAGCGAGCCCTGCAGTGCCGCTCCCGCAACGCCGAGTCCAAGCCCGACGAGGATCGCCATGACGGCGCGAGGCGCGCGCAAGGCGCGGACGATGGCGACGGTCCCCGGGTCGCCGCGACCAAGCAACGCATTCCACACGTCGTGCATCGAGAGCGGCACGGCGCCCCAGGCGATCGCCGCCGCGAACAGCACGACGATCGCCACCGCGCTCGAGAGCCAGAAGAGCGAGCGTCTCACGGTCGGGGCCCAAGCACGACGTTGGGATGGAGCAACCGAGCGAGCGACGCCGCCGCTTCGCCGAGCCGAATTGCGGGGCGACCGACGAGTCCCGTGTCGACGACGACGATGTGTCCGGCGGCGACGGCCGGAATGCTCCGCCACTTGGGATCGTTGCGGATACGCGCGGCGCCCTCGGGTCCGGCGATGACAATGTCTGGATTCAGCCGCGCCACATCCTCGAGCGACACCTGCGGCGATGGCTGCGGCGAGTCGTGATAGACGTTGGTCGCGCCAGCGTAGTCGAGCAGCTGATCGAGGTAGCTGCCGCCGCCGATCGTGAAGACGGGCGACGTCCACACGTGCCAGAAAACGCGCGGCCGCGTGAGATTGGCCGTCGCGCGCCGCACCGCGAGGAGCGTGCGCTGCACGCTGTCGACGACCGCGGCCGCGCGCACGGAGTCGCCCGTGGCGGCGCCGATCAACCTCACCGCTCTCGAG
This sequence comes from Gemmatimonadota bacterium, assembly GCA_030948535.1. GTDB lineage: Bacteria > Gemmatimonadota > Gemmatimonadetes > Gemmatimonadales > Gemmatimonadaceae > JALZAE01. The sequence goes on from JALZAE010000258.1 coordinate 1,210, forward strand.
AAAGACTCGATGCGATCGTTCTTGAGCGAGAGCGTGCGAACGCCGGCGGCCTCGAGACGATCCGACGCCGGGCGGTTGTCGTTGCTGGCATAGAGCAGGACGAGATCGGGATGTGTGGCCAGCACCGCTTCGACGTTCGGACGGATGCCATCGCCGAGATCGGGAACGGCGCGAGCGGAGTCCGGATACGAATCCCAGCGCGTGCGGCCGACCACGCGCGGGCCGGCGCCGATGGCGAAGAGAATCTCTGTGGTCGACGGCGAGAGTGAGACGATGCGACGGGCGACCGCACGCGGTACGTGTCTACCGAAGTCGTCTATTTCGGCGGCGCTGTCCGCCGGCTTCGGCTTCTCGCATGCACCGAGTGCGAGCGCGAACGCAGCGAGGCGCGTGAGTGTCGCAAGTGAACGTGGGCCAATACGCAACGCGGGCATCCTCCCCAAAAGGAAGATGCCCGCGTACAGATTCGCCCGACTGATGCGATCGCGGCCACCGACCCTTGCTCCGAGGGATCGAACGTGTGGCGCGGACGCGAGGCGTCTCCTGGCTTCGGGCCGCATCGCTCGCCTTCCCGGCTCCCAAAAGAGCTAGTGGCTGCGTGAGCGTGCGTCTGCTGACTGCCCGTTACAGTGGCGGGACCGCGCCGGAGTTGCACCGGCTTCCGTGACCCCGTCCGCGTTTCAATTGTGCCGTGAATGTACGACGCGGTGCGCCGCGCATCAACCCGGACGGCGTTTCGCGGCGAGCAGCTCGGCCAATTTCGTCTTGAGACGAATGCGCTCGCGCTCGTGCGCGGCGCGCTCTTCCTCGCTCGGCGAGGGCATGCGCTCGAACTCGGCGTCCTTCTCGGCGATGGTGTGCGCGAGAAGGTCGGCCTCGTCGACCGGCATCACGCGCGCCGAGGGCACCGGCAGCCGGCGCGGTCCTCGGCGCATGCCCCAGACCGCGAGCGCAATGAGCAGCGCCGCGCCGACGGCAATCGCGATGAGCGAGGCGTACAGCGTGCGACGCCCCTGCGAGACGACGACGGGCGTGGTGACGCGCACGACCGCGCTCGCTGGAATGTCTTGGGCCAGGTAGCGTCGAAAGGCGCGACCCTCCACGGCGACAGAGCTCGGCTCGCCAAGCTTCGCGCCGCTCGCCGCGGCCGTGGGCTCTTCGAGCAACACCTCGAGCACGTCCGTATTCCGTTCGATCGGCAGACTGAGCGGAAACGCCGATGCCGGCAGACGGTACGAGTAGGAAAGCTGCTTGAGCCCCGGCGCCATCGGAGCCGTAGAGATGACGCGTCCGCTATCCAATCGAATCGCATCGGGCGGCACATCGCCCTCGCCGGCGCGAAAGTCACGCGCCAGCGCCGGCACGATGGCGGCCCACGTCGCGCGCCGCTCATCGGGCGAGATGCCGGTGACACTCGTGTCGTTGGAGAGCTCGTACACCTCGATGACCTCGCGCTCTCCGTCGGCGCGCGGCGCGGCGACGATCAGATGCCGTCCCCGCACGCGCAGCGGCAGCGTCGCCGACGTCGTGTCGTAGACAGTGATCTCGGCGTCGGCGCCGCTCACGATCTCGTTGCGAAGCGGCGGCGAGAAGTACGCGATCGTCGCGTAGCGCACGGAGACGAAGTAGAGCGCGTCACGCAGTCCCGTCGGCGTGTAACGCAGCGCGTACGCGCCGTTCACGGTGGTACGCGTGGAATCGAGGGGCGCCGCGCGGTCGGCGCCGACGCGGTGGACAACGACCCAGACACCCGCGACGGGGACGGTGCTCGACCCTCGCGGCCGAACGATGCGCCCGCTCACCGTGCGTGGCTTGGCCTCGCGCGCGAGCACGGTGTCCGCTGGATCGACGGATGGTTGCCGCGCGCTCGGTTGTTGCGCCAGCAACGCCACCGGCCAAAGCGCGACGGCCGCCCCGATAACGCAAAGGCGGCCGACGGCGGCCGCCCTCATGGTCCGGTGATCGAGCGCGCCACGCACCCGCTCAAAGATTGAACTTTCCAAAGTCCTCAGGTCGCATCTGCTCCAGATACTGCTTCAACTGCTCCTTGTTCAATCGCAGCTGCTCGGTCTGCGCGACGATCTCCTTCGGCAGACCGCTCTCCGGCTCGGCCTCTTCGGCCTGCTGCTCCTCGACGGCGACGATGCTGAGCAGCGACTCCTGAGCGAAGATCGGCGCCGCCAAGCGCAGAGCGAGCGCGATGCTGTCGGACGGCCGCGCATCGATCTGCACGACCTCTTCTCCGCGCGCCAAGTGCAGCTCGGCGAAGTACGTGTTGTCCTTGACCGACGTGATCTGCACCCGCCGCAGCGACGCGCCCATCCCCACGATCAACCGCTTACAGAGGTCGTGTGTCAGCGGCCGCGGCGGCTTGAATCCGTTCAACTCCATGTTGATCGACTCGGCCTCGGGCTGTCCAATCCAGATCGGCAGCAGCCGCTCGCCGTCCCTCTCCTTGAGGATGACGACGTACGACTGCGACATCTGGTCCAGACCGAGCTTGTGCACGGAAACTTCGATCAAGGCAAGCTCCTTGACGAGCAGTTCTCAGATGTCAGATGGCAGTCGAGCCGATCACCACAGCGCAAAGATCGCGGCTACGAACGTACTCCCCGGTGTTCAGTGCAGTCACTGAGATCTGACATCTGACATCTGACGTCTGCCCTTATGTCCCCATATCCCACGACGCCAGATACTTCGTTTGCTCCGCCGTCAGCATGTCGACGGTTGACCCCGATGCTTCGAGCTTGAGCCGGGCGATCTCGCGATCGACGGCCTCTGGAACGCGATGCACGTCCTTGGCCAGCGACGCGTGGTTCATCACCAGATACTCCGCGCCGAGCGATTGGTTCGCGAAGCTCATGTCCATCACCGACGCCGGATGGCCCTCAGCCGCCGCGAGGTTGATCAGACGACCCTCGCCCAGGATGTGAATGCGCTTGCCGGCGACGACGTACTCCTGCACGAAGTCGCGCACCTCGCGGACGTTCTTCCCGGCCAGCTTCTCGAGCGCCGGAATGTCGATCTCGACGTTGAAGTGACCCGAGTTGCACACGACGACGCCGTCCTTCATCGCCTTGAAGTGTTCAGCGCGCACGACGTTGATGTTGCCGGTCAGCGTGCAGATGATGTCGGCGATCGGCGCGGCCTGCTCCATCGTCATCACGCGGAATCCGTCCATCAGCGCCTCGAGCGCCTTGAGCGGATCGATCTCGGTGACGACGACGTTGGCGCCCTGCCCGCGTGCGCGCGACGCGACGCCGCGCCCGCACCAGCCGTAGCCGGCGACGACAAACGTCGAGCCCGCCAGCAGTAAGTTCGTCGCGCGAATGATCCCGTCGACCGTCGATTGCCCTGTGCCGTAGCGATTGTCGAAGAGATGCTTGGTGAACGAGTCGTTCACCGAGATCACCGGAAAGCGCAGTATGCCATCCTTCGCCATCGCCTTGAGGCGGATGACGCCGGTCGTCGTCTCCTCCGTCGAGCCAATGACGTTATCGAGCAGCGCCTTGCGCTCGGCGACCGACAGGCCTTCGACCCAGGCCCGCACGGCAGGTGGCAGATCATCGAGGCGATTGAGCGCGATCATGTGCATCGCGCTGACGACATCGGCGCCGTCGTCCATCGTGATCTCGGGGCCGTGGGCGATCGCGGCGCGAATGTGCTCGTAGTAGGTGTCGTTGTCCTCGCCCTTGATGGCGAAGACCTTGATCCCGTGATCTTTCACGAGATGCGCCGCGACGTCGTCCTGCGTCGACAGTGGGTTCGACGCGCAGAGCGCGATGTCGGCGCCGCCGGCCTTGAGCGTGATCATCAGGTTGGCGGTCTCCGCCGTGACGTGCAGACAGGCGGAGACTTTCTTGCCGGCGAGCGGCTTTTCCTTCTCGAACCGCTCCTTGATCTGACGAAGAACCTGCATCGAACGCTCGGCCCATTCGGTGCGCTTGCGACCGTGGTCGGCCAGTGACAGGTCACGTACATCCGACTGCGCGTTGCTATTGACCGCGTTGATAGTGCTAGCCATGGGAGACCGAAGAAGTGAGAGAGAGTTTTGAGACGTCAGACGTCAGATGTCAGTGACTGCGAATTGCCGACTGCCAACAACACGTTCCACCGTTCGCTATCGAGCCGCGCTTCGCAGCTGGTCGACACGGTTGGTTTCTTCCCAGCTGAAGAAGGTCATCTTCGAGGCGCCGTCGCCACACGTGATCGGCTCGCGACCAAAGTGACCGTACGATGCGGTCGGCTTGTAGATCGGCTTCCGCAGATTGAGCGAGCTGATGATGCCGCGCGGCGTTAGATCAAACACGTCGCGGATCGCGCGCTCGATCACGTCCTCGGCGACGGTGCCCGTACCGAACGTATCCACCATTACCGAGACGGGCTCGGCGACGCCAATGGCGTAGGCGACCTGCACCTCGCAGCGGCGGGCGAGTCCGGCGGCCACGATATTCTTTGCGACCCAACGCGCGGCGTAGCACGCCGAGCGATCGACCTTCGACGGATCCTTGCCGCTGAACGCGCCACCGCCGTGACGGCCCATGCCGCCGTAGGTGTCGACGATGATCTTGCGCCCTGTCAGGCCAGCATCGCCCTGCGGCCCGCCGACGACGAAGCGGCCGGTCGGATTGATGTGGACGCGCGCGCTGTTCGCATCGAACAGGTCGGCCGGCAGCGTCGGCGTGATCACCTCGGCCAGCACGGCTTTGCGCAGCGACTCGGTCGTGATCGAATCGGCATGCTGCGTGGAGACGACGACGGTCTCGACACGGATGGGCACTCCCTTCTCGTACGTCACCGACACCTGCGCCTTGCCATCGGGGCGCAGCCATGGGAGCACGCCGCTCTTGCGCGCTTCGGCGAGCGCACGCGTGAGCTTGTGCGCCAGGAGAATCGGTAGCGGCATCAGCTCCGGCGTCTCGTCCGTCGCATAGCCGAACATCATCCCCTGATCGCCGGCGCCGCCGGTGTCGACGCCCATCGCGATGTCCGGCGACTGGCGGTCGATCGTGCTAATGACCGCGCAGGTCTTTGAGTCGAATCCGTACGTGGCGTCGTCGTAGCCGATCTCGGCAACGGTCCGGCGTACGATGTCGGGGATCGGCACATAGACGTCCGTCGTGATCTCGCCGGCGACGCAGGCCAGCCCCGTCGTGACCAGCGTCTCGCAGGCGACGCGTCCCGCTTCATCCTTCGTGAGAATCGCGTCGAGCACGGCGTCGGAAATCTGGTCGGCAATCTTGTCCGGATGTCCTTCAGTAACCGATTCGGAAGTGAACAAAAAGTTCTCGCGCACAGTCGCCCCTAAGGCCGGTCGAGCCGGCAATTTTGACAGGTTAGTTGCAGTCGTGGATGATATCGGTGCGCCGGAGACCGGGCAACGGTATTCGTACTCGCGTTACGCGTGCAGCATGGGGTCATCGCCGCATGTTTCGACCAGGCCGCGCTGCAGAATCTGCTCCGAGCGGGCAGCGGTCCCGGCGCCGAGGGCCTCCTTCGCGAACACCGCCGCTCCGCTCGCCCGCATCTCGCGGATGAGTCGCTTCATCAGCGGCAACGAGCGCGGACCCACGCTCAGCGATCGGACGCCGAGTCCGATGAGCGCGAACGCCATCAGCGGCTGCGAGGCCATCTCGCCGCAGACGGTGATGGCGATGCCATTCTCGTCGGCCACCTGCACCGCGCGCTGAATCAGACGCAGCACGGACGGGTGCAGCGGCGTGAAGCGCGACGCGAGATTGGCGTTGCCGCGATCGACGGCGAGCGTGTACTGCACCAGATCGTTGGTGCCGATGCTGAAGAACGAGACGTGTCCGACATAGCTGTCAGCCGAAACCGCCGCGCTCGGCGTCTCGATCATCACGCCGAGCGGAACGTCCCCGCGGTGCGCGACGCCGCGCGCCGCGAGCTCCCGCGCCGCCTCGTCGAGCAGCTCGCGCGTGCGATGCACCTCGTCGACGCTGACGATGAGGGGCAGCATGATCTGGAGATCCCCATGCACGGCCGCGCGCAGCATCGCGCGGAGCTGCGTCTTGAACAGCTCGGGCTCATCGAGGCACACTCGAATCGCGCGCCAGCCAAGGAATGGATTCGGCTCGGTCGGATAGCCGCCGACCGGAAGCTTGTCGCCCCCGATGTCATACGTGCGGATGACCACGGGAAAACCGCTGAACGCTTCGACCACCCGCTTGTACGCGCGATACTGCTCGTCTTCGTCCGGCATCGATGTGCGCCCAACGACGAGAAACTCGGTGCGCATGAGGCCGACGCCTTCGGCGCCGCTGCGCTGCGCGAGCTCGGCTTCCTCGGGCATGTCGACGTTGGCGCGGAGGGTGATGCGAACGTCATCCAGCGTGATGGGCTCCGCGCCGACGAGCAGCGCGAGCTCGGCAACCATCTCCGCCTCGCGTTCGCCGCGGCGCTCAAAGGCGGTGACGTCCGCGTCAGTCGGGGCAATGTTGAGCGTGCCGGCGGCGCCGTCGAGAATCGCTCGCTCGCCGCCTTTGAGGCGAGAGGTCGCGTTGCGGAGACCGACCACCGCGGGAATGCCCAACGAGCGCGCGAGAATCGCCACGTGCGAGGTGCGCGTTCCCGCATCGGTGGCGATCGCGGCGATCGCCTCGCGATCGAGCTGCACGGTGAGGCTTGGCGTGAGGTCGTGCGTGACGAGGATCGCGTTGCTCCCCTTCGGCACGTCGACAGGATCGTGGTCGCCGAGGCCGAGCAGCAGCGACACGACGCGAATGTGCACGTCGGTGATGTCGCCCACGCGCTCGCGCACCATTGGATTGGTGTGCCGGGCGAAGTTCTGCCGGTTCTCGTACATGGTGAGATCGAACGCCTTCTCGACGCCGAGGTTCTGTCGGATGAGCGCCTCGACGCGGTTGATCAGCTCGTGATCTTCGAGAATCCAGAGTTGCGCGTCGAAGATCTTGGCCTCCTCGGGGCCTGCCTGCCTCTCGGCCCGCGCCCGCACCATGCGCAGCCGCTCGCGCGCACGCTCCAGCACGGTGTGGAAGCGGGCGATCTCATCCTGCACCTCGTCGTCACCGATGATGCGCGACGGCACGTCGGGCACCTCCCATCGCAGGAGGTGCACCGGTCCGATCACGATGCCGGGAGAGGCCGGAAGCCCAATGAGACTACGCTCCACTACCGCTCTCCGAACTTTCGGGCGACGAGATCGGCGATGGCCTCCACCGCCTGATCGGCGTCGGGGCCGTTGGCGCGGACCACCAGCGTCGAGCCGAATTCGGCGGCGAGCATCATCACCCCCATGATGCTCTTGCCGTTCACCTCGAGATCGTCGCGTACCATGACGATTTCCGATTTGAACTTGGAAGCGGTCTTCACGATCTCGGCCGCAGGCCGGGCGTGCAGCCCATTCTTGTTGACGATCTGAACGGCGCGTTCGGACATCATCTCACGCTACGACGGAGTAAATGGCCAGGGCCGCCAAGGCGCCGAGCGCGACTCGCCATCCGGCGACGCGCCCGTGCAAGCGGACGAGAACAACTGCGACGACGATGGCGGCGACGAGCGCCAATGGAATCACAAGATCGATGTTGGTGGACGCCGAGATCCCCACTCCGCTAGACGTACGCGACAGCTGCAACAGTCGTTCGCGTCCCGGACGCAAGAGACGGGCGACAGCGAGTGGAATCGCCATGCCGCCGAGTAGCGCGACCGCACGTGCAATGTACGGCGGTCCTTGCCGAAGAATCGGTGTGCCCAGCGCGGGCGCGACGCGCATGCCGCTCGACCACCCCACCCAGAGGCCCCAGCCCCGGAGCGCGACGTGGCCGACGTTGTAAAGAACGAGAAACACCAGTACCGTCGCGCGCGGACTCGCGCCGAGCCCAAAGACGAGGAGCGCCAGGAATGATGACGCGGGCAGCCATCCGGCCCAAACGAGACGATCGCCGACCGCGCCCAGCGGTCCGGGCAACGCCGTACGAAAGCGCTCGATCTGCGCCGCGGGTGCGCCGTCCAGTTCCGCGCGCGCGAGCGCCCCGACCGCGATGGCGGCGAGATAGGGATGTGCATTGAAATAGCGACTCTCGCGCGCGAGCGCGTCGCGATAGGCCTGGCCATCGCGACCTTCAGGCAAGAGCCGCAGCGCCGGCTCCATCGCGAATGCGATGCCATTGCCCACGAGCGTCTCGTAATTCCACGAGCCCTGAATCGCGAGCAGTCGCGTGAAGACGGCGAGCCGCGTGCGAAGCGGAATGACGACGGGCGTGGTCATCGCAGCGCCATGATCGCCACGCCGAGCGCGACGCCGGAGAAGGCGTACCACCGCGTGCGTGCGGTGCTATGGGTCAGCGTCCACGCGGCCGCCGACGCCGTTCCCGCCGCGATGACGACGATCACGACGTTCGTCATGGTCGAGCCGAGCGACCAGCGGTCGAGCATGATGTTGGCGAGCGAGTCGAACGCGACGAGCGCGACGACGGTCACGAGCGCGCCGCGCAGCAAATCGGCGGCGAGCCCGCGCAGTTGCAGACCCATCACGGCATCGCGGGATCCGGCGTCGAGATCGGGCGTGCTCGCCGTGTGCCATGAACCATTCAGCTTGCGCAGCGCGTACATCGACCAGCTGCCGGCCCACGCGGTGGCGAGCGCGGCGAGAATCGCGACCGCCAATGCGCCCGACGGATGTGACGGATGCGCCGCGTGGATGGCGCCGCCGATCACGCCGGCCGTTCCCCAATCGGGATAGCGCGACGCGCCCACCGGCAGCGTGTCCATGGCCAGAAGCTCCAGCACCACGCCGGCGACCAGACCCGCGTCCGGCCGCCCGACGAGTGCGCCGCCGAGCGTCGCGCCGACGATCGGGCGCGACCACATCGCCTGCGGAAAGCTGACGACGTCCAGGCCGATGATCGCGCCGAGCAGCGCGAGCGGAATGAGCGCGGAGAGGAGACTCACGCGAGGCTCATGATTTTTCCATTTCCGCAAACAGATCCTGCAGCGGAATCGGACGCGCCGTCGGCACGTCCTGCGCGGTGACCTCGACGCCCGCCTTCTCGAGGGAGCGCAACGCCTTTACATCAGACGGGGCGAGATAGACGTAGCGCAGCACCGCCTTCCGATCGGGACGGTGATGCAGTCCGCCGATGTTCACCTGCCGAATGTCCGGACGCAGCGCGATCAACCGCTGCATGCTGTCGACATCCGCGGTGAGTAGCATGCCGGGACGCGGCTCGGCGCGCCACGCATCGAGCAGCTGCGCGGCCCCGGCGACCGATGCGAAGTAGGCATCCATCTCGGGCGGCACGCCCATGCGATACAGCTCCTGCTCCCATTCGCTGGCGGCGACTTCGTCGTCGACGAGGACGATGAAGCCGAGCGACATCGGCTGCCCCCAGCCGACGACGACCTGTCCGTGAATGAGTCGGTCGTCGATGCGGTAGAGATCAATCGGCACCGGGCCTCTCGGGCGGCGTGGCGGCGGGCGTGCCCTTCGGCGTCGCGACGGTGACGACACGCAATGCCTCTCGCGCCCGCTCGAGCGCCTGCGCCGCCATCGTCTCGGGCGGATCGCTCTCGTGCGTGGCCGCGTACAGCAGCATCGGGAGGTTGACGCCGGTGACGATGATGACGTCCGCGCGCTCGCGCATCAGGCGGTGTGCCGCCATCGAGCAACTTCCCATCTGCAGATCGGTGAACACGACGCGTGAGCCGATCTCCTTGAGCGTCGCCGACATCGTCACCGCGAGCTCCGCCGAGCCCAGGCCGGTGTTCGACACGGCGACGAACATCCCGCCGAGTCCCGTGATGGCCTCGACGGCCGAAACGAGTCCCGCCGCCAGGTCGGCGTGCGCGACCACGATCGCCTTCGGCGTCACTGGATCACTCGACATCTTCGGAGAGATAGCGCCTGACATCGGATGCCGCGCGCATGCGGCCGATGAGCCGCGCGTTGAACGCCTCGGCCGGATCGACCCCCGAGTATCGCAGCAGATGATTCATCGCCACCACTTCCGCCACGACGGTGATGTTCTTTCCCGGATTCAAGGGGATCAGCACCTTCGGAATGTCGACGCCGAGAATGTTGGTGAGCGACCGGTCGAGCCCGGTGCGCTCGGGACTCGACGACGCTTTATCCCATTCCTCGAGCTGCACGATCACCTCGATGCGCTTCTGCTGGCGCACGGCGCGAATGCCGAACACCGCGGGGATGTCGATGAGTCCGACGCCGCGGATCTCCATATAGTGCCGCTGCATCTCGTGACCGCGGCCGATGAGCACGTCGTTGCCACGTCTCGACGCGATGACGAGATCGTCGGCGACGAGGCGATGGCCTCGCTCCACGAGATCGAGCACGCATTCGGATTTGCCGATGCCGCTCTGTCCGACGAAGAGCAATCCGACCCCGTACACGTCGGCGAGCGAGCCGTGCAGCGTCGTCGTCGGCGCGAACTCTTCCGCCATGGCGGGCTTGATGCGCGCGTAGAACTCGTTGGTCTTGAGCGAGGTCTTGAGGATCGGGATGCCCGAGCGGCTGGCGATCTGCTCCATGCCCTCGGGCAAGTCGAGCGCTTTGGTGACGAACACCGCGGGAAGGGCGAAGGAGAAGAACTGCTCGAGCACGCTGCGCCGATTCGCCGCCGACAGCGAATTGAGGTACGTGACCTCAGTCTCACCAAGCACCTGCAGACGCTCGGACGGAAATCGCTCGACGTATCCGGCGAGCGCGAGCCCCGGACTCGATACCTCGGGACTGGTGATCTCGCGAGACAATCCAGCGTCGTCGCCGATCAGCTCGAGCACGAGCGTTTCACGCATGGACTCGAGCAGCCGCCCTACGGTGTAGGATGCTTTCACGCGCCCGTCCTTGTTGCTCACGTCTGAACCATGCCCCGCTTCCGCCCCTTCGGATTTCGTTTTTCCTTGGCGAGCTGCGCGGCAACCTTGGCCGCGGCAGCCGCGAGCGCCGGTCCGTAGTTGCGACTCGTACCCTCGCCGACGACGATCCGCCGGCGAGCTTCGTGCAGCGTGATCTCGACTCGGCGCGTCGGACCATCCGTCTCGAAGCGGACGATGGCGTCGACCGCGAAGGGTGCGCGCGATGAGAGCTTGCGCACCATGGACTCGGCGCGCTGGCGCATGTGGTCCGAGATCACCGCGTGGTGCGCATGAATGACAATGTTCAATGTTCCCCCGGCCGTGCAGCCGATCCTTCGGTAATTTCCATCAGATGCGCCTCGGTCTGGCGCGCGGCGGTCTCCCAACTGAAGCGCCGGGCGAACTCGCGGGCGTTGGCGCCGAGCGTCTCGACGAGCGCCGGAGCGCCGGCGATGCGCGCCATCGCGGCGGTCATCGCCGCGATGTCACCGTGCGGAACGAGAAAGCCCGTCTCTCCGTCGATCACGGTCTCACGCAGCCCTGGCGAATCCGACGCGATCACCGGCGTGCCGCAGGCCGCGGCCTCCGGATTGGTCATCCCCCACCCTTCCTTTGGCGACGCGAACGCCAGTGCCCACGCGCGCCGCAAGAGCGACAGCTTCTCATCCTCGCTGATGAACCCAAGAAACCGAACCCGTGCGCCGAGGTCAAGCGATGCGGCGAGCCGCTCCAGCTCCGCGCGATAGTCGCCCGATCCGGCGATCTCGAGCGTCGCGTCCGGCGCCTCCAGCGCCGCGAAGGAGCGTAGCACGATGTCGACGCCTTTGTATCGCTTGAGGCGGCCGACATACGCGAAGAGCGGGTTCGGCGCGCGCTTGTCGGGCGCCGGCGTGTAGCGATCGGCGTCCACGCCCGGATAAATGACGCGCACGTGATCGCGCGGAATGCCGCGCTCGGCGAGATCGGCCGCCGTGCTCTGGCTGATCGCTTCGAAGGGCACGCGGCCATAGACGAGCGGCAGCGGACGCTCGGCTGCCCACACCATCGCCGCCATCGGCGCTGCGACTTCGCGAAAGGCGGTCGATCCGAACAGGTGCGGCACTAGCGCCAGAGCGCGGCGCGGACGCCACAGGGGCGTGAAAAGGGGAATTTTGTTGATGTCCTCGACGAGCACGTCGAAGCGGGCGTCGGCAAAATGCCGCCGGTAGTGTGGCCACGCGAGGAACTGAAAGGTGTTGCGCGTGCCGACGCGGTAGACATCGATGCCATCCAGGACGGCGCGCGGCGCGCAGCCCCTCCATCCGCCGCACATGAGGGCGATCTCGTGCCCCCGCGCGGCGACGCGGCCGAAAATCTCGTGCAGATGTATCTCGGCGCCGCCGGCCTGCGGGTTGTCGCGGTCCTGCCAGTTGACCACGAGCAGCTTCATGCGATCACAGTTTGTTCATCCCTCGCGCCAGCGCGTCGATCACGCCGTTGACGAAGCGCGCGCTCTGGGCGCTGCCGTAGCGCTCGGCCAGCTTCACCGCCTCCTGAATCACGACGCGCGGCGGTGTCTCGCCGATGGTCAACTCGGCGGCGGCGAGCCGGAGGACTGAGCGCTCGATCGCGCCCAACCGCTCGAGACGCCAGTTCGTCGTCACGTCAACGAGCGACGCGTCGATCTCCCTGCCGTTGGCGATCAGGCTGCGAACGAGCTTGGCGGCGATGACGCGCTCGGCGGCGGAGACGGCAAGATCGTCCCAGATCTGCGCGGCGACGCGATCGAGTTGTTGATCGGTGCGCATGTCCCACGCATACACGGCCTGCAGCGCGCGCGCACGCGCGCGGGTCTCAATCCTCGTCCGCGACATGCAGCCGGTCGAACAGGTCGGCCATCTCCATGGCGGCGAGCGCCGCGTCCCAGCCCTTGTTACCGTGCTCGCCACCCGCACGCGCCTCGGCTTGCGCCAGGTCGTCGCAGGTGAGCAGACCAAAACCGATCGGCGTCTCGAACTCGGCGGAGGCGTCGGCGAGTCCGCGCGACGCTTCGCCGGCGACGTACTCGAAGTGCGGCGTGTCGCCGCGAATGACCGCGCCAACGGCGATCAGCGCATCATAGCGTTCGGTACCCAGGAGCAGGCGCGCGGCGGCGGGCAGCTCCCACGCGCCGGGCACCCAGACGATGTCGACATCCTCGTAGGTCGCGCCGTGCTTCATGAGCGCGTCGGTCGCGCCATCGACCAGCTTCGTGGTGATCGATTCGTTGAATCGGCTCGCGATCACCGCGAAGCGGCGCGACGCGCCCGTGGGCGTCCCGGAGAATTCGGCCATTCCTGTTGCAGTCTCGTTCAGTGCGAGAAGAGGTGGCCGAGCTTGCTCTGCTTGGTCTCGAGATAACTCGCGTTCTCGGCGGTCGTGGGCGGAACGATCGGCACGCGATCGGCGACTTTCAATCCGTAGCCCTCGAGCCCGACGAGCTTCTTGGGGTTGTTGGTCAACGGCCGAATGGACTTGAGTCCCAGATCGAGCAGGATCTGCGCGCCGATTCCATAGTTGCGAAGGTCCGGCTTGAACCCGAGCCGCTCGTTCGCCTCGACGGTGTCGGCGCCGCGGTCCTGCAGCTCGTACGCCTTGAGCTTGTTGAGCAGCCCAATGCCTCGTCCTTCCTGATCGAGATAGACGACCACGCCGCGTCCTTCCGCCGCGATGGTCTTCATCGCGATGTGCAGCTGCCATCCGCAATCACAGCGCTGCGATCCGAAGACGTCGCCCGTCAGACACTTCGAGTGCATGCGGACGAGCACGTTCTCGCCGTCCTTCACATCGCCGTAGATGAGCGCGACATGCTCGTGCGCGTCGACGTCGTTGCGGTAGCCGATGATGCGCCAGTCCTTGTCGCCGAACTCGGTCGGCAATCGCGCCTCGGCGATGCGATGCACCAGCCGCTCGTTCTTGAGGCGGTACGCGACGAGCTGCGCGACGGTGATGAACGAGAGCCCGTGCTTCTGCGCGAAGGTCTCCAGCTCCGGACGGCGCGCGGGCAATGAGTCCTCGTCCTTCATGATCTCACAGATGACGCCGGCGGGTTGTAAGCCGGCGAGTCGCGCGAGATCGATCGCCGCCTCGGTATGTCCGACGCGCTGCAACACCCCGCCGTCGCGTGCGCGCAGCGGCTGCACGTGTCCACCGTAGTTGAGATCGGCGGACGTGCTCACCGGGTCAACGAGCACCTTGATCGTCGTCGCGCGGTCGCGCGCGCTGATGCCCGTCGTGATGCCGAAGCGCGGCGATGCATCGACGCTGACGGTGTACGCGGTGCGATACGCGTCGGGGTTCGCGTCGCTCTGCGGCGTGAGCCCGAGCCGGTCGCAGCGCTCGCCCGTCAGCGCGACGCAGAGGAGGCCGCGCGCGTGCTTCATGATGAAGTGCACCAGCTCGGGCGTGACGAGCTCGGCGGCGCAAATGAGGTCGCCCTCGTTTTCGCGATCTTCGTCATCGGCGACGATGATGAGTTTGCCGAGTTTGATGTCCCGTAGGGCCTGTTCGACAGTGGAAAAGGGCATGAGAGTCTGTGGGATGTCAGATGTCAGATGTCAGATGTCAGATGTCAGATGCCGACCACTGACTGCCGATAGCTGACCGCTGGTTCTCAGTATCGAGTGTACGTACTTGCCGATGATATCGCCTTCGACATGAACGCGATCGCCTGTCGACAGTTGACCGAGCGTCGTGTGACGAAGAGTGTATTCGATCAACGATAGCTGCACGGCATCTGGTTCCGGGAGCGCGTTGACGGTCAGGCTGACGCCATCCACCGTCACCGAGCCGTGTGGCACCATGAGCTCGGCGAGTCCTTGCGGCAGCGAGACGTCGAGCAGCCGCGCATCGCCCTCCTGCTTCACGCGCGCCACCCTACCCACGCCATCCACGTGCCCTTGCACCATGTGCCCGCCGAGCCGGTCGCCCAGGCGCATCGCGCGCTCGAGATTTACCCGGCGGCCCTCGCGCCATTCGCCGATCGTAGTCCGCCCCAGGCTCGTCACGACCGCGGCAACGGTGAACCAACCGTCGCCACGCTCGCGCACGGTCAAGCAGGCGCCGTTCACCGCGATGCTCTCGCCGCCGGCGAGGTCGCGATAGCGGGACGCGATGCGCAGCTCGCGCCCCGCGTCAGTCGTCGTCACGCGCTCGATAGATCCGACGTCGTCGATGATTCCCGTGAACATGCGGTAGCGTCGCCTTCCGATCGCGGTGCGTAGGTGGTCATCGCGTCCGCTCCGACCGTGGCTCGCGAGATCACGGCGAATCGGCGCGCGTCGCCGAGGTCCGCGGACGGCACGAACGTGAAGGCGCCGAGCGATCCGGCGCCCAGCAATATCGGCGCACGAAAGATAACCATTCGGTCGACGACCGCGCTTTCGAGCAGTGAGCCGGCGAGGCGCGCGCCGCCTTCGACGAGTAACGATCGAACGCCTCGCCGGCGCAGCTCGAGGAGTGTCTCATCGGTCGATCCCGCGTGCACGACATCGACGCCTTCGTTCTGCAGCGCCCGCACCCGCGCGTCATCGGCGCCGGGCGCGGCGAGCACGAGCGTCGGCACATCGCGCGCGGTACGCGCGAGCACGGAGCCGAGTGGTAAGCGCGCCTCACGGTCGAAGACGATCCGGCGCGGCGCCACGCGCGCCGTGAATCCTTCCCGCACCGTCAGCGAAGGATCGTCGGCCAGCACGGTGCCGATACCGACGGCGATCGCATCGCTGTTCGCGCGCAGTCGATGCACTTCCTTTCGCGACGCATCGCCGGTGATCCAGCGCGATCGTCCGCTCGCGTCGGCGAGGGCGGAGTCGAGCGAGAGCGCGAGCTTGAGCGTGACGAATGGGCGCGGGGACGAGAGCGCATGAAAGAACGCGGCGTTGAGCTCGCGCGCCTCCGCCTCCTCGACGCCGATGACCACAGCGATCCCCGCGGCGCGTAACAGCTCCGCGCCGCCACCGGCTTCAGGCGATGGATCGCTGGCCGCGATCACCAC
>JALZAE010000270.1 GCA_030948535.1 Gemmatimonadota bacterium
GCACTAGCTCGTACGCCGCGCGCGCAAAGAGGGGAGGTGTCAGCTCGACGCCGCTGTCGCCGACGCGACGCGCGCGATCGGATCGCAAGAGAGCATCGACGGTGCGCCGCGCCGTTTCGGGAGCGGCGTGCGCGAGTCTGGCCGCGTCGGCTGTGGAGAGTGGAGCGCCGAACACCGCCATTGCCTCGAGCACGCGGCGGCAATCTTCGTCGAGCGAGCGAAAGAGCTCGCGCACCATCGCACGCGCGGAGGCGGGTGTCGGGAGCGCTCGCCCAACGAGTGCGGGCGATGCGACCGACGCGCCGGACACGCCCTGCACCAGCAACCGCTCCGAGGCCAACGATTCGATCTCCCCGGCGACGAGCGCGGGAATGCCACCCGTGTCATCGTGCAGTCGCCGGGCCAGCGTGTCATCGCCGTCGAGCAGCGCGGCGATGTCGCCGGGGGCGAGCGATCCTAGCGTCACGCGGACGACCGCCGCGTCGTCGCGCATTGCCGCAAGCGCGGGCTCTCCATCGATCGCCGGCGAATCGTCGGCGAAGACGACCATGACGCGCGAAAGCGGAGCGGCCGCGAGCGACAGGAGAAGTGCGCGGCTTTCCCCGTCGGCGCTGGCGATGCCGTCGGCGATCACAAGCACGGCACTCTCCTCCGCGACGGCATTCATCGCTTCTCGCAGGGCGGCGGCTACCACGCCGTCCGCCTGTTCCGCTGGCCGGGCGGCGAGCCTGGGAAAGCGCCCGCGCAGCGCCGGTACGATGCCGGTGATCGCCGACAATGCCTCCGGCGACGCGCCGGCCAGATCCGGCGCGTCGGCCAATTCAGAGAAGATCGCTCGCGCGCCGTCGAACGCCCGCGTGGCGCGCCCGAGATCGGCGTGGAACACCAGCGTGTGTGCGTCCGACTCGTGGGCCCAGCGCGCGAGCTCCGCGCAGAACCGCGAGATCCCATGCCCGGCGCCGCCTTCGACCAGCGCCACCTGCGCCTGGCCTTGGCGCGTGCGCTTCCACGCTGTGGCCAGCGTCGCGAACGAGTCTTCTCGCCCGACGAATGGCAACATCGACGTCGAACCGGCCGTTTCCGCGGTCGTAGTGAGTACCGTCTCGTCGAGCGACCCGGCGAGCTCCATGAACTCGCGCGACGGCTCGATCTCGAGCGAATCGCGCAGGCGCGTGATGAAAGCGGCGTGCGCGGCGATCGCTGCCATTCCCTGTCCGCCAAGCCGCAGCGCACCGATGAGCCGGCGACTCGCCCGCTCGTCGAATGGCAGCGCATCGCTCCAGCGTTTCGCGATCGCGATCGCCTCGCTCCAGTTGCCGCGCCGCTCCGCATCCTGAAGCATGCGCTCGAGTACGATGGCCAGTCGCCGTTGCAACCCGGCGCGCTCGGTCTCGACCCAGGTGCTGAGCGACTCTTCCGCTCCATCTTCGGCGGCGGCGAGAAAGGCGCCGCTCCAACGAGCAAGGGCGGATGGATCGCGCCCCTCGTCGGCATCCTGCTCGAACGCGATGATGTCGAGCTCGACCGCGCCGGGCGCGATCGAGACTGAGTCCTGCTCGAACAGCAGAGCGTCGCCGAGGTGCCGCTTCAGCTCGAGCAACGCCTGACGAAGGGACTGGCGCGCCTTCGACTCTTCGCGCTCGCCCCAGACCAGGGCTGCAAGCTCCGCGCGGGACACCGGTCGTGGCGCGCGCCTGCACAAATACGCCAGCAGCACGAGCGGCTTCCGCCGCCGCGAGAGCGTGGCCCCGCCGGCGTCATCGAGACGCAGTTCGCCGAGTGTGTGGAGACACAGCATGTCGCGATTGACGAGGCGGAGGGTAGCGGGCCCGTATCGCTAACGGGGAGAAAGCGTTGACGCCCGCGTTGACGGGCATGTACGCGGGCCGGTCTAACATGCGCGACGTCAACGGACCGCGCCAGCTGAAGCTTCCACCGATTTGTACGGAGATCGTCATGAACATCCACCCCGCACGCGCATACACGCTGCTGCTCGGCGTCTTCACCGCCCTCGCCGTAGGCTCGGCGTCACCAGCTCACGCGCAATTCGGCGCACTCAAGAAGCTCAAGGACAAGGTGACCGGCGCGGCCGATAGCACGGCGAAGAAAGACACGACCAAGGCCGCGACGGACACCACCAAGGCACAGGGTCAGTCGCTCTTCTCGAAGGCGAAATCGATCGCGGGCGCGGCGTCCGACAAGCTCGAGGCGACGACCGGCATTTCGGCCAAGGATGCTGCGCTGACGGCGACGGGCATGGGCGCGGCCAACATGATCGCCAAGAAAGTCGGGGGCGCCGGCGATGCCAGTGGCGCGGGGGGGGTGGCGAACGCGATCGGGAAGGCGATGAGCGGCGGAGTCAATCCGGCGCAGGGCGCGACTGGTGCCGCGCAGGGCGTGCTGCAGCAGCTCGGCGCCGCGCAGATGGGAGCAGGTCGCGCGGCGGCGGCGCTGCCGGGCGGATTGCCAGGAATTCCGAGCGCGATGACGGGAGTGGCCCCGACGTCCGGGATCGTCGCGGACGAAGGGCCGGAAGAGAGGACGGTAATTGCCTTTCAACAGGAGTTGATGCAGGTGGGGATGCGGGCGAGCAACGGCGACGCCGCGGCCAAGGCACGTCTCGAAGCGTGGCAGGCGTTGGTGATGCGCTATCAGCCGCAGATCACGAAGCTGCAGTCGTCGGTGATGACGGGCGATCTCGCCGTCGCGAAAGCGCTGCAAGACGTGCAGCTCAAGATGATGCGCGAATGGCTGGGCACGCCCGCGGTCAAGCTGAAGAAGCCGTGAATCGTTTCGCGATCGGTGCAGTCATGC
>JALZAE010000285.1 GCA_030948535.1 Gemmatimonadota bacterium
CTCTTCGCCGGCCAGATCACCGGAGTCGAGGGCTACACCGAGAGCAGCGCGACGGGACTGCTCGCCGGCATCAACATGGCGCGGATGCTCGCCGGCGATGCACCGGAACTTCCCCCGACGACGACGATGCTCGGCGCGCTCTATCGATATCTGCGCGAGGCGGACCCGCGTCATTTCCAGCCGATGAACGCGAACTTCGGCCTTGTCGACGATCTCCCCGAGCGCGTGCGAGACAAGAAGCTCAAGCGCGAGCGCATCGCCGAGCGCGCGTTGGCCGATCTCGATGCGTGGTGTGCCGAGCACGCGCTCGTGCCCGTCGCGACGTGAGTCGGCGAAAGACGCCGGCGACCGAGAGCGACTCGGTGCCCCAGCCGCCGCTCCCCGACGAGATTACGGACTACCTGCGCTGGTTGGAGAAAGAACGCAACGATTCACCGAATACCGTGCTCGCCTATCGCCGCGATCTCTCGGCCTTCACCAAGTTTCTCAACGACTACTACGGCGGTGGCTCGTGGAGCTGGGGCGGCCTCGACCGGCTCGCCATCCGCGGCTTCATGGGACAGCTCGATCGCGGCGGACTGTCGAAGCGCTCGATCGCGCGCGCTCTCTCGGCCGTGCGCAGCTTCTACAAGTTCCTGCATACGAATGAAGTCGTCGAGGCGAATCCGGCGCGCGGCGTCGTCACCCCGAAGCACGAGAAGTATCTCCCAGGCTACCTCGACCGCGCGCAGGTCGAGCTCCTCTTTCAGATGGCCGAGACGAAAGCGTGGAGCGGCAAGTTCGTCGACGTGCGCAACCTCGCCATCGTCGAGCTCTTTTACTCGACCGGCATGCGCTTGGCGGAGCTTTGTGGCATCAACCGCACCGACATCGATCTCGTGTCGCAGCAGGTCAAGGTGCGCGGCAAGGGTCGCAAGGAGCGCATCGTCCCACTCGGCGACCATGCCCAGCTCGCGCTCCGCAACTACGAGTCGAAGCGCGACGAGATCCTGCGCATCATTGGCGGCCGCGTCGACCGCACCGCGTTCTTTCTTGCGCGCACGGGCCGGCGCATCGGGCGCAAGGCGGTCCAGAACGTCGTCACTGCTTTCCTCGACGAGATCGACGAAGACGCCGGCCTCAGCGTCCACTCTCTGCGCCATACCTTCGCAACCCACCTCCTCGACGCCGGCGCCGACCTGCGCGCCGTCCAAGAGCTCCTAGGCCACGCATCGATCTCGACGACGCAGATCTACACGCACACGAGCGTTGAGCGACTCAAACAGGTGTACGCGAAGGCGCACCCGAGAGCGTAAGGTGTTAGGTCCTAGGTTTTAGGTGTTGAGGGCGCATGGAAGATCCTGCGCCGCGTGCTCCAATGTCAGTATGCGCCCTCAACACCTTAACACCTAGGACCTAACACCTTCCTCTCTAGCACCCCTCTTGCACTCCCTTCGCCCATGAAACTCGAATACCTCCCCGTCATACTCGGCGGGCTGATGGTGCTCATCGGGCTCGCGCTGTTGGCGGATGCGTTCATGCCTGAAGGCGCTGGGCGGATAGCGGAGCGCCGGCGCCGGGCGCGGCCGGAGCGGCATCGCTTCGGCGAGGCGATGCTCGGCGGTGGGATTATCGCCACGGGCGCGGCACTCATCGGGCGCGACACGTGGCGGTTCACGAACCTCACGCTGATCATCGCGATGATTTTGTTCCTCCTCGGTCTGGTGCTCAACTACAAGTATCTGCGCGGCCGTTTCTTTGGGCCGGGACACACCGGAACGCGGCGGGCCACCGATGGTGAGGTCGAGGAGCCCCCCAAGTATCGCGTGCGGTGACGCGCGTCGCTCCTGAGCGACTATCTTTTCAGCATGAGTGAGCTCCTCCCGCGCATTCGCGCGACGACGATCCTCGGTGTTCGCCGCGATGGCAGAGTCGCGCTCGGCGGCGACGGCCAGGTGAGCGTCGGCGAGACCGTCATGAAATCCAACGCGCAGAAGGTGCGCACCCTCCGCGGCGGCAAGGTGCTCGCAGGCTTCGCCGGCGCGGCCGCCGATGCGTTCACCCTCTTCGAGAAATTCGAAGAGAAGCTCGAGCGCTTTCCGGAGAATCTGCCGCGCGCCGCCGTCGAGCTCGCCAAGGATTGGCGCAGCGACCGCGTGCTGCGCCGCCTCGAGGCGCTGCTCATCGTCGTCGACAAGCAGCACGGCTTCGTCATCTCCGGCACCGGCGACATCATCGAGCCCGACGATGGGATCCTCGCCATCGGCAGCGGCGGATCGTACGCGCTCTCCGCCGCCCGCGCGCTCGTCGAGCACTCTCCGCTCGACGCGCCCGACATCGTTCGCAAGTCGCTCGAGATCGCCGCCGACATTTGCATCTACACCAACCGCAACATCACGGTGCTTGAGCTGCAGTGATCAGACGTCAGATGTCAGATGTCAGTCCGGCAGATCATCGTTCTTCCTTTCAAATCACCGCCGAATAAAACCTGTCAGCACGGTGATGCGCGTGCCTGAGCGCGCGGGCACGACGCCGACGCTGATCGGGATGCGGATGCTTCCGAACGTTGGCGAAACCCCCGCGGCGAGCACTGCCGCGCTCCCGCCGACGCTGACATTCGCGCCGGCGCCGAACTCCGCACCGTTGCGCAGGCGCACGCCGAGGAGCCACGAGCCACTCGGCACCACGACGTTCTGATCGAAGCCGCCGATGAGCCCGACCAGCTCCGTCAGAATGATCGGTCCATCTTTTGTCGTGGTGATGTTCCTCTCGATCTGCCAGCCGATCTGCGCGATCACCGGATGAATTCCCTTCGCCTGGCGAAGCGAATCGGCCTCCCACCCGGTCAACAGCGTTGCGCCGATGCGCGGGCCGCTCATTCGCAGATCGTCATCACCGTCATAGCTGTGGCTCGAGTGTGCCGGTGCGCGCGGCGAGAATATCTGCGCGCTGAGAGGAACGGTCGCGCCGCCGGAGACGACGGCAAGCGCGGCGAGTGCGAGGTAGTGGATGCGCATGGGATCTCCCAGCTCGAGGGCGCGGCCCGGCATTCGCCGAGCGACATGCGCATGTTGGCGCGCTCACGATCGCAAAGCTTTACGTCAGGTGACGTAGCAGCGGTCTCGTGGCGCGCCTCACACGGTGCGCCCCGCACCATGTAGTTTTCCGGCCATGCCTTCCTCTCGCACGCAACAGGCGATCGCGCGTCTGGCCGACCTCACTCCTCGGCAGATCGTCGCCGAGCTCGACCGCTACATCGTCGGTCAGGGCGACGCGAAGAAGGCGGTCGCCATCGCGCTGCGAAACCGCTGGCGCCGGCAGCAGGCACCCGAGGGCATCCGCGACGAGATCAACCCGAATAACATCATCCTCATCGGACCGACTGGCGTCGGCAAGACGGAGATCGCACGCCGCCTGGCCAAGCTCTCCGGAGCGCCATTCGTAAAGGTCGAGGCGTCGAAGTTCACCGAGGTCGGCTACGTCGGCCGCGATGTCGAGTCGATGGTGCGTGATCTGGTCGAAAGCGCGATCGACATGGTGCGCACCGAGCGAGAGACCGAGGTCGAGGATCTCGCCAACGAGCGCGTCGACGATCGCATTCTCGATTTGCTCCTCCCGGTGCCGAGCGAAGCGAAGACGC
>JALZAE010000287.1 GCA_030948535.1 Gemmatimonadota bacterium
CATGGATGCGTTCGCGCATCTGCATCCGGCGCGCGCCGACACCAACAACTTCGACGCGGTGCTGCCCGCCGGATTTCCGGCAGGTCGCTATCGCGTGTTCGCCGACATCGTCCACGCGAGCGGCTACTCGCGCACGCTTGTCGACTCGGTGAACGTGCCGGCCGCCAATGCGTCGGAGATGGTCGAGGCCGTGATGGGCGCGGACCCCGACGCGTCGTTCATGCCCAACGATCCTGTGTCGGCAACGGCGGTGGATGGACGCGCCGCACTCGGTGACGGCACTTTGATGACGTGGCAGCGACCGTCATCGCCTATTGCCGCCAAGCGGCCGCTGTCGCTCACCTTTGTCATCACCGATGCGAAGCGCGCGCCGGTCGCGCTGGATGCCTACATGGGGATGCAGGGGCACGCCGCGCTGATGCGGACCGACGGCAAGGTGTTCGTCCACCTGCATCCCATGGGCACGATCTCGATGGCGGCGCAGCGGACGTTCGAGCGCCGCGCAACAGGCGATACCGTCCTGATCCGTGAGGACACGAGCGCCGCCCACACCATGCCGCTGGAGAAGTTCGGAAACGTCGTCGCATTCCCGTACGAGTTTCCGTCGGCCGGGAAGTATCGCGTCTGGGTGCAGGTCAAGCGTGGCGGACGCGTGCACACGGGCGCCTTCGACCTCGACGTGACCGGCTGAGCAACAGCCGAGGTTGAAGAGGGAGTGAGCGGCGCGCCGCGGCGCGCCCTCCTTCTCGATCTCGAGTCATTCGTGCATCAGCTTCGTTTGATCGCGCTCGCTTTCGCGCTCGCTTTCGCGCTCGCCGCGGCGGCGTGCACCGAGCCCACGCGTGTGAGCGAGTTCCTCCTCTTGCCCGCGGCCGACAGCTCGCTCGATCCCGATCACACCGTAGTGGGCGACCCACTCTTCTCGTGCGGTGCGTGGATCGGCACGGCACCGGTCGCGACGCGCGTCACTGTCGACATCGTCTTCGGGCAAAAGCTCGCGGTCTTTACAGACCGTCCGACGCTGGCCGACCTCGAACTGATTCATTCGCACGGCGGAACGGTGCTCTACCAATTCCATCTGCCGGCCGTGCGCGCGCGAATGGATCTCGCCGAAGTCGCCACGCTAGCCAGCGCGGGCGATGTCGCCGCTGTGCTGAGCGTGAAGGACCTTCGCCGCTACGACCTTCGCGTCGTCACCACCCTGTCGCGCGCCGTGACCGCCGCCGACTCCGCGGCCTTCGTCGCCCTCGGCGGCAAGCTCACACCGAGCGCCGAGTTAGCGGGCGTGCTACCGGATCGCTCGATCCCCGCCTTGCGCGCACGCGCGGGAGTGGTGGCGGTAGTCGCGAGAGCGGGTGTGGGGTGTAGGGTGTGGCTGATGTGAAATCTTGCTCCGCCCTAGCCCCCAACCCCCGGCCCCCGATCCCTACAGAAGCCGCGCCACTCGCTCCCCCACAAAGTACCCCACCACCGCAACACCCAGTCCGACGACGAACATGTCGAATCCGGAGCGGAACAGACCGCGTCCGGTGAAGAACGATCGCGCGGCGCCGACGAGGAAGTGCGAGAGCATCGCGATCGCGAAGGAGGCGATCATCGCGGTGACGCCGGACCAGAAGAAAAATGGAAAGACCGGGATTACCGCGCCGAATAGCGTCGCGAGGCCGGTGAGCCATGCTTCGCGCATCGGCGATGTGGTCTGCTCGCCGATCTTGAGCTCCTCCTGCACCTGCTCCTCGAGCATCCGCTCCGGGTCACCCATCACTTGCGTGGCGAGCGCGTGCGCGGAGGTCGCGTCCATCCCTTTCGCTTCATAGATCAGCGCGAGCTCGTCGCGCTCGACCTCGGGCATCAGCTCGACTTCCTGGCGCTCCATCGCGATCTCGTGCTGGTAGACCTCCAGCTCGCTCTTCGCGGCGAGATATCCGCTCGACGCCATCGACAGCGCATCGGCGATGGCGCCCGCGACGCCGGCAAGGATGATCGTGCCATGCTGCGCCGCGGCCGTCGCGCCGATCATTCCGGCGACGAGCCCGAAGTTCGCGGTCAAGCCGTCGTTGAATCCGTACACGACGTTGCGCAGAAATCCGCCCGACTCCGTGCGGTGCCACGGCTCCGCCCCGCGTCCGGCGAGCTGGCCGAGTGTGCTCGCGTGCTCCGCGCTTTCCCGCGCGAGGAGCAGCGCCTCGCTACGGCCGGCGCCACCGAGCGGCGTCTGCCGGTGCATCGAGAGGTAGGCGCGCACTTCGCGTCCCTCTTCCTCGAGCAGCATCGGCAGGAGAAAGCGCGTGCCGAAGGTGCGGCCGAACCACGCCATGATGCGTGCGCGCACCGTGGGGCGAAACGGCTTCGGCGTGCGGCCATTCTGGGTGAGCAGCTCGCCCCAGATCTCGACGTGGCGATCTTCGACCGCGGCGAGCCGCGCGTACAGATCGCGCTTCTTCTCGTCCGGCTCCGCGTTGGCGAGCGTGCGGTAGAGAAAGGCCGCGTCCGCTTCGTCCTGCCAGTGGTGCTCGAAGGAGTGCAGGTCCGGCGCCTTCGGTTCCATCGCCGTGCTCATGCCGGAATATCGCGAACTGTGGGTGCGCGTCAACCGGTTTGCATCAGAGAGATGCGCGAGCGCGAGCATCAACACATAGACGAGCCCGTCGATCGGAAGGTAGGCTGCCGCGACCCATGCGATGGCGTCCGGCCTGGTCACGACCGGCACCCGAAGCACGCGGCTGAGCGCCATCAGCAAAGCGGAGTGCACCACCGCGAGCGCAACGACGCCGGCCGCCTGCGTCACCACCGCGAATGGCGATGCCGCGCGAGCGATCGCCGCGCGCGCCGCGCGGATGACGAATGGCGCAAGGACGATCCACCCAACAAAGCTCATCACTTGCCAGAGAACCGTGATCCACGGCGCGAGTCGCTGTCCGCGCGACGCAAGCGTCGCGTAGAGCGGAACCGCACCGAGCAGCGCGCAGACGATCAGCGCGCTGCCGAGCAATCCGCGATCGAGCGCGCCGCCCCGCGCCGCCGAACTCACCAGCGTTCCCGCGAGACGTCCGGCGTAGCCCGC
This sequence comes from Gemmatimonadota bacterium, assembly GCA_030948535.1. GTDB lineage: Bacteria > Gemmatimonadota > Gemmatimonadetes > Gemmatimonadales > Gemmatimonadaceae > JALZAE01. The sequence goes on from JALZAE010000287.1 coordinate 3,065, forward strand.
TCCGATGCTCGGCACGAGCGCGATCAACACGCCCCATTGCGCCGTGCCGCCGAGCATCATGACCAGCGGCAATCCGGCGAAGACGAGCGCGCCGATGAGCCACCCGGGCACGCGAGAGGAGAATCCCACCGCGAAGGCCGCGGTCATCAGCAGCAGCAGCGGTCCCTGGACGTCGGTGGCCGAGAGATCGAGCCATCCTACGAGCAGTCCGGCGACGAGCGCCACCACGGCCCAGATAAATTGCGGTTCGCCGATTCTGGCCATGCCCTGGAAGGTGCGCGCCGCGGAGACCTGCGGGGAGGGCGATGCAACCGGGAGCCCGGCGGGTGCAACGGCCGAGGCAACCCCCACGGGTCTGCCGGTGACTGATCACGTGAACTCGTTCTCCACCTCACAGAGGCACACCATGCCATTCACGAGATTCGTTGCCGGCGTCGTCATACTTTCGGCGATCGCCGCGACGACACAGGCCCAGGTCGTCCGCGTCGCGCCGCGCGCGAGCGTCAACACGATCAGCATCGGCCGCGACGACGATGATCGGCCGGCCATCGGCATCAATACCAACTCCGGCGGCAAGCGCGACACGCTCGGTCTGCTGATTACCTCCGTCACCGAAGGCGGACCCGCGGAGAAGGCGGGGATCGAGGAAGGCAATCGCATCGTGTCGATCAATGGCGTCAGCCTCAAGCTGTCCGCCGCCGATGCGGGGGAGCCCGACATGGGCGGCGTGATGTCGAACCGCCTCGTGCGCGAGCTACGGAAGTCGAAGGCGGGCGATGAAGTGACGCTCGTCATCTACGCCGACGGCCGCAACAAGACGGTGAAGGTCAAGACCGCCGAGATGGGCGATCTCAATCGCGCCGCATCGCGCAGCACGCGTCGCACGATCGATGAGATGCAGGAGCGCGCCGTGCTCGGTGTGAACCTTGGCGGCAGCGGTAGCCGGCGCGATACGCTCGGCGTGCTCATCGTCGGTGTAGAACGCGACGGGCCGGCGGAGAAGGCGGGGCTCGAGGAGGGCAACCGCGTCGCCTCGATCAATGGCGTCGATCTCCGGGTGCGCGCCGAGGATGCGGGCGACGACGAGATGCGCGGTGTGAAGTCGAGCCGCTTCTCGCGCGAGATGCTGAAGGTGAAGGCGGGTGACGAGGTCGAGCTGAAGGTGTTCGCCGACGGTCGTGCGAAGACCATTCGCGTGAAAGCGGCTAGCGCGAAGGATGTCTATCCGCGCGGTCGCGGCATGGAGCTCTTCCTCAACGGCGGCGGCCGCGCCATCATGATGCCCCCGATGCCCCCCATGCCTCCACGCGCGCCAATGATTCGCGGGCGCGCGGAGATCGATGGCAGCCTGCTCGACGACCAGCGGGCCGAGATCGAGCGGGCGATGGTCGAGTCCCAACGTGCTGTCGAAGAGGCCACGCGCGCCGTCCGCGCGCGGACCCGCTCGGCGCGCGCGAACTACGACGCCGAGGCGACCACCGTCGAAGCGGCACGCGCGGGAATGTTGCGGCGACTCGAGACCCAGGCGTCCACCCTGGACGCCGTGCGTGCGGCCACTCGCTCGAACTATGACGCTGAGATCGCGGCGGCGGGCGCGGCGCGCGGCGTTGCGCGCACCCTTCGCCCGATGATGACGCCGCGTGCATGGACCGATGGATTCGCGGAGTCTCCCATCATGACCGACGACGACGATTCGGAGCCCGGCCCGGTGAGCTTCACGGGCTATGGCGACGATCTCACATTCAGCATTCGCGGCATGAGTCTCGTCACGGTGTCGTCGGACATGAAGTCGTATTTCGGCGAAGGTAGCGAGCGCGGATTACTCGTCGTCGAAGCCGGTCATCGTCTGAGCGGCGTGCACGCCGGTGATGTCGTCCTCGCGGTCAATGGCAAGAACGTTCGCGATGGCGAACGCGCGAGCCTTCGCTTCGATACGTCGAAGGACAACACGTTCGACGTGCTCCGAAAGGGCAAGAAGATCGCGATCACGGTGCGGCAAGCGGAGTAGTCCGCTCGCCGATCAGCGCGGCCGGAAGGCCGCCATGCCGGGAAGCTTGCCGAAGTTGTAGACGAAGCCGGCGTAGATCGCGTGCGGCTGTTCTCCGCGTATGGGAATGATGATGCCGGCATCGACGGCGAGCATCTCGACTATCTGCGCCGTCGGTCCGGTGAGCACGGCGACAAGCGGCCGCGCGCCGGATGGGCCGGACGTGCCCGGATAGCCGTACAGCTCCGCCTGCAGGCCAAACCGGCCTGCGAGCGGAATGCCCGACGCAATCGTCCAGAACGTCGCCGATGTGGGCACATTGCCGCCGTCGCCGCTGCGTCGCGTATACGCCGCATTGATGTCGACGGATGCGGAGCCGACGTTGTGGCTCGAGATGAGCGTCAGCGTGCCGTCGGTCGTGCCGGTGCCCGTTCCTTCCGATTCCGAGCCCGTCGCGAGCTTGAGCGTCGGAAGCAGCGCGAAGTCCCCGAGGACCGGCGCGTCGTCGAGCAGGCGCCATTTGAGGGCAACCGTGAAATCGCCGAGTCCGGACGACGTCATCCCCCCGGCCGTCGTTCGCGACCAGGTCGGCGACAGATTGAGCTGCAGGTGCGAGCCCAGTCCGATCTTGAGCGTGTTGGGTAGCAGCAGCGTCTTCGAGCCGTCACCCGCGCGATCGTACTCGAAGCCCGACTCGAGCTCGGCGTAGCCGGGTGCGACGGTGTGAGCGTGCGTTGCCACCGTCGGACGCTCGGGCTGTACTTCCCGCGGATTCTTTTCCTGTGCACGCGCCGTCGCGGTGGGACAAATGAGCGAGGCGATCGCGATGACGAGCACTGCGCGCGTGTGGTGCTCAGAACTCAATCTGCGCTCCGAGCTCGACGACGCGATTCGGCGGAATTCCGAAGTATTCCGTGGCGGAGCGGGCGTTCCGCGACATGAAGATGAAGAGCTTCTTGCGCCACCGCGCCATGCGCGGCCGCGGCGTTTCGCCAGGCTCGGCTTTGCCGCGCGAGACGGGGATGAGTCGCTCGCGGCCCAGGTAGTACGTCGTGTCGTTCGCGCGCGTCTTGATGCCTTCGGCCTCGCAGCACGCCATGATCTCGCGGACGTTCGGCGTTTGCATGAAGCCGTAGTACGCCGACACGCGATAGATCCCCTCGCCGAGCGGCTCGACATTGGCGCGGCGCGAGTTCGGCACTTCGGGAATGCGCTCGGTCTGCACGGAGAGGAGCAGCACCTGCTCGTGCAGCACCTTGTTGTGCTTGAGATGGTGCAGCAGTACGACCGGCGCACCGCGCGCATCCTTTGACATGAACACGGCCGTGCCCGGCACCCGTGGCGGCTTGCGCCGGGTGACGTCCGCGATGAATAGATCGATCGGCAGGCCGCTCGCTTCGAGCACGGCGGACAGCAGCTCGCGCCCGCGTTTCCACGATGTCATCGCCGTGTAGATGAAGACGGCGATGAGCAGCGGTACCCAGCCGCCGTGCTCGATCTTGATCGCATTGGCGGCGAGGAAGGCGATATCGATCGTGAGGAACACGATGAGGAAGCTCAGCGCCTTGGTGAGCGACCACTGCCAACGCTGGCGCGCGATCACGTAGAAGAGGAGCGTCGTGATCACCATGGTGCCGGTGACAGCGATACCGTACGCGGCCGCGAGATTGTCCGATGACTCGAAGCCGATGACGAGAATGATGCAAAACACCATCAATGCCTTGTTGACTTCGGGCACGTAGATCTGTCCCGCCTCGTGCTTGCTCGTGTGCACCAGCGTGACACGCGGGCAGTACCCGAGCTGCATCGCCTGCTGCGTGAGCGAGAACGCGCCCGAGATGAGCGCCTGCGACGCGATGACCGCGGCCACCGTGGCCAGGATCAGCATCGGGTAGAGGAGCACTGGAGGCACGAGGAGATAGAAGGGATTCGCCGCGGCACTCTGATCGCGCAGGAGCAGCGCGCCCTGCCCGAAGTAGTTCATCAGGAGCGCCGGAAAGACGAGCGCGAACCAGGCTAAGCGGATCGGGCGACGGCCGAAATGACCCATGTCGGCGTACAGCGCTTCCGCTCCGGTCACGGCAAGGACGACGGCGCCAAGAATCACGAAGCTCGGCATGCCATTGTCGAGAAAGAAGCGCACGCCGTACCAGGGATTGAGCGCCTTGAGGATCGCCGGCTCGCGGACGATCTCGCGAACGCCGAGGATCGAGATGGTCCCAAACCAGAGGAACATCACCGGTCCGAACACGCGGCCGACGCGATCGGTGCCGAAGCGCTGGAACATGAACAGCCCGAACAGAATCACCACCGCGATGGGTACAACGAAGTTCGACACCGAGGGCGCGGCAATGTGTAGTCCCTCGATCGCGCTCAGCACCGACACCGCCGGCGTGATGACGCCGTCGCCGTAGAGCAGCGCCGCCCCGAAGAGACCGAGGGCGACGAGAATGCCATACAGATGTGAATCCGCGGTGCGCTTGAGACGCTGCTGCAACAACGCCAGCAGCGAGAGAATGCCGCCTTCGCCCTGGTTGTCCGCGCGCATGATGAAGACGATGTACTTCACGCTCACGATCAGGGTCAGCGACCACACGATCAGGCTGAGAATGCCGAAGACGTTGGCGGGCGTGGGCTCCATGCCGCCGCCGTTTGCGCGATTGAAGCATTGCTTCATCGCGTACAGCGGGCTCGTGCCGATGTTGCCGAAGACCACGCCGAGGGCGGTCAGCGAGAGCCAGGTGAGCTTGCGTCCGGTCGGGGTGGGATCGACGTGAGGCCGGTCGGGAGCGGCGGCACGAAACCCCGTGCTGGTCGCGAAGGCGCCGCTGTCTTTATCGGGTGGCGGCGGCGTTCGCGAGGGCTCTGCGTTCATGGACGGCTGATATACCTGGATTCACCGGAGTGAACAAGCGATGCAAAACGGGTCGCGGACGAACCGCGACCCGTTTGAAGCTATCGTGTTGCGAGAGCCGGGGGCAGGTGGACGTGCCCGGCTCCGGCGTCAGCTCCTACTTACCGGCGTCTTCGATCTCGCGCGCGGCGCGCTCGAGGATCTCCTTCATGCGCTTCAGTCGTTCGGTGTCGCGCGCGTGGCGGCCGGCCAAGCTGAAGGTCGAGCGAGCGACTTCGCCGAACGCGCGGTGCACGCCACCCATCTCTTCCGTGAAGAAGCTCGCCCCGAACTTCGCGATACGGGCGAAGATGTCGTCGACGGTGCCCCGGTTTTCCGCCAGGTACGCCCGGCCGGCGTCGGTGATCTCGTAGATCTTCTTGCCACCCTCTTCAGGGATTGCTCGGGCATAGCCGAGGTCCTCGAGCATCGTCAGCGTCGGGTAGACCGTGCCCGGGCTTGGGGAATACGTGCCGCTAAAGCGATCCTCCAGCTCCTTGATGACCTCGTAACCGTGGCGCGGCTTCTCCTCGAGCAGCTGCAGGATCACGTACTTGAGGTCCCCTTGCTCGAAGACGCGTCCACCTCTGAATGGTCCACCGCGGCGCCCACCGCCCGGGCCGCCGGGCCACATGAACCCCATCGCGCTGGGATCGAACGCGGCCCAGCCGCCTCGCCCCGCATGCCGCCCCTCATGGCCGCACGATCCGCCAAAAAACATGGCCTCCTCCGATATGGCAAAGATATATCTTGTGGACGATGTCAAGATATATCGCTGGTATATCGGGCGCAACTGATAACTGAACAAAAAAGGGGACTGGGCATTGGGCTCTCGGCACTGCCAATCTCAATTCGGTGACCCGTGCCCAGTGCCCCGTGCCCCCGTGCCCAGTCCCCGCTCTTACGGTTTTAAGTATCCCCGCAAAAAGTCGAGAATCTCCGCCCAACTCTCTTTCCCCTGTGGACTCTGCACGCGATTGAACTCGTGGCCGCCGGGCGGATCCTGCCACTCCTTGTAGTGGTAGAGTCCCTTCTTGTCCATCCCAGCCGCGACCATCGAGTCTCGCATGTTGTGGTTCTCGATGATGAAGACGTCCTGGTCGTTCGACGCGGTGTGTACGAGCAGCGGGATCTTCAGCTCGCGCACGTGCGCGATGGGTGAGCGGTCCCAGTACGCCTTGGGATTCTGCTCGAGCGATCCGCCGAATCCCTTCTGCTCCGCAAACGTCCGCTGATAGCCGGCCGAATGAGTCTTGATCCGAGTCGGCAGATCGGCGACGGGCACGTTGGCGACCGCGACCTTGAAGTACTCGGGGTGGCGGAAAATCGAATGCAGCGTGATGAAGCCGCCGTGACTCCAGCCGATGATGCCGAGCCGGTCGAGATCCGCCCAGGGCATGTACGTCTTCAGATACTCGCGCGCGAGGAGCGCATCCTCGACTTCCTTGCCACCGTAGTCGATCGCGTCGTAGTGCGCGCGTCCATACCCGGTGCTCCCTCGATACTCGGGCGCGATGATCACGTAGCCCTGCGCGACGAGCGAGCGCACGTGCGGCACGTACAGCGTCTCGAAGTCGCCGTGCACGCCGCCGTGCACCATGATCAGCGCTGCATGCTTCCGCAGGGTGTCCTTCGGCGAGAAGACGTATGCGGGAACGAGGAACTGATCTTCACCCGAGTACATAACCTTGCGGACCACCATCTCGGGCCCGAGCTGCAGAAAGAATTGCAGATCGGTCAGCCGCTTGTTGAGCTCCTGGCGCTCGAACTGATCCATCCTCGCCGTCTGCGGCGGCCGCGTGGTGTCGCGCGACGCAGCGGGCTGCTGAGCGTCGAGCGCGGTGAGCGTTACTACCGGAAGCAGCGCGCACGCTGCGAGCGAACGAATGCGACGCATGTCGATTTTTCCTCGAATCTTCGGCGAGAAATGAGTCGCGCGAAGATGCCGCCGGCGTTGCCTACCCGCTAGATGAGCGAGGCCAGTACAAGCACCAGCGCCGCGATCGCCGCGACCCAAATGAGCGGCACGCGTGAAACCACGAGTGCACGCAGCGGCGCCGCGACGAATGATCGCGCCGGCCAGCCGGCCGCGGTCGGCGCCGCCTCTTTCTCATTGTCCGCCGCGTGCGCGCTCGTCCGTGCCGGCGCCGGTAGAGCGCGGCGCGCGACGACGTCCGTCGTCATCGCCGCGGCCGGCGGCGCCGCGCCCCGCGCATCATCCAGAATGCGGAGCGTCTGCGTTGCCTCCTCGCGCACGAGGGCATCGGCCGATTCCGCGGCGCGCCGGACGGCCGGGAGCGCCGCATCCACCGCCGGCTCGCCGGCGAGCGAGCGAAGTGCGAGCAGCGCCGCAACGCGCGTCGTGAGCCGCGCGCTCTCGAGCGCCGCCACCAGCAACCGCACGACATCGGCGGGCGGGTGGCCGCGCGGCAGCGACGACGGGACATCGGCCGGTGTCGCGGCTCCGCCACCGATTAGTCGAATGGCATCGCGCTCCATGCGGGCGAGCTGACCGAGTTGGCCGAGGGGACCCAGCCTGACGCCCGGCATCCACGAAGAGATTCTCACCTCTTCAGTATCGGCTCGCTCTCACCGCGATCGCAGAGTGGGCACTCGAGCTCGCTGGCGATGCGCCCGGCGCGACCGGCATCGGTGAGCACCCACGGTCTCAGCTGCCAGGGCGGATCGTGGCGCACGTGCTGCGCGTGACCACAGTCGAGCTCGGCCACCCATTGTCCTTCGTCGTCTCGATGAAATCCGGTGATGCTGCGCCGCACGTCAGCCGCGCATCGCATCGATCTGCCGGAGATGGTGCTGCAAGTGCCCGACGTAATCGCGCATCAGATAGTCGAGCGTAGCCGGTGTGCCCGCCGGCACGGTGCGCCACGCGATTTTGTGGAAATTATGCGAGCGCCGCTCACGCGCGCGCTCCGTCGGATCCGCGCTGTCGATCACATGCGCGATGTGCTCGTTGTAGGCGCGCCACAGAGCAATGAGCTCCGGCCACACCGCATCGCGATAGCGCTGCGTTTGCACCCAGCGTTCCTGATCGTAGGTCGCGCAGATGAGGTCGGGCTCGCTCTGCGCTCGAACGAAGCGCGCATGGTTGTTCGCGGCCGAATCAATGAGATGTCCCACGATTTCCTTCGGCGACCATTTTCCAGGCGACGGTTCCGCTGATGCCCAGTCCTCCGGCATCGCCAACAACGCGCTCGCGGCCGAGCGCACCGTAGCCCGCAACGCCGCGGCGACAGACTCGATCGGTCCGCCGAATGGATCCAGCTCGCTCGCCAGTCCGTCGCGGGCAACGTCCGTCATTGTCCGACTCGCCGACTACACGGGCTCGACGACGACGGCGGTTCCATAGCACAGCACCTCGGTCGTTCCGTTCATGATCTCGGTTGCATCGTAGCGCACGCCGATGATCGCGTTGGCGCCGACTTCCTGCGCGTGGGTGATGCAGAGCGCGAGCGCTTCGGCCCGCGTCTTCTCGCACAGATCCGTGAAGAGCCACACGTTGCCGCCCGCCATCGACTGGAACACTCCGCCGAGTGTGCCGAAGAGCGATCGCGACCGCACCGTGACGCCGCGAATGACGCCGAGCGTTCTGACGATGCGATATCCCTCGATCGTGAAAGTCGTCGTCGTCAGCCGCACGTCGAAATCGGCTGGGATGGAAACAGGGACATGGCGCGAACGGTTCGCGGAATTCGCAGGAACAGTCATGGTCGAGGATGTCCCGATCGTGTTGGCGTAAGTGGCCCGAGACTACAGCATCAACTCCTGCAGCGCGCGCTGCACGTACACGCGCACCATCTCCTTTCTCCAGCCGAGCGTGAAATCGGTGTTGTCCATCGGCTTGGCCGGACGATACGCCGCATCCGCCGCCGCGCCAATGGTCGTGGCGTCCAGCTTGCTGCCGACGATGGCGTCCGCCGCGGCATCGATCACCTGTGGATACGACGCCACCGCGCCGAGCACGATGCGCGCGGCTGTCACCGTGCCATCGCCTGCGAAGTCGACGCGCGCGGCGACGCCAAGCACCGGAAAATCGAACGCGCCGCGCCGGCGCAGCTTGTGGTATGTCGCGCGCCATCCATCCACTGCCGGCAAATGATAGGCGATGAGCAGCTCGTCCGGCCGCTTGGTGAGATACTCGATGCCATCGTTGTTGTAGAGCGCGGCGGCAGGGATGCGCCGCTCGCCGTTCGCCGACCGCAGCGTCACGTCGGCGCCGAGCGCGACCGCGACGGGCACGCCGTCCGAGGACTGCACCGCCCAGCACCGCGGACTCGACGGCGCAACCCAGCAGATCGCGCCGTCCTTCTTCATGCAGAAGTCGATCGCTTTGCGCCACTCGTACGTCTGGTCGTAGTAGTTGCAGCGCGTGTCGAGCAGCAGGTTGCCCCCAATGGTGCTCATGTTACGCAGCAGCGGAGTCGACACCACCGACGCCGCGTGCGACACCGCCGGATAGTGCTCCGCTACCACCGGGTGATGCGCCAGCGCGGTGAGTGTCACCCCGGCCCCGATGGTCAGCCCGCTCTGAGGCGTTCCCGCGATCTGCTCGAGCTCCGCGATCTTGCCCAAGGAGACGACGGTGTGCGGCGTCTGTTGGCGGCGCTTCATGTTCGGATAGAGATCGGTGCCGCCCGCGACGTACGATGCGCCGTCGCCGGCGTCGGCGCGATTGCGCACCGCTTCGTCGATGGTGCGCGGCTCGAGTAGTCGGAAGCGAGGCAGGCGCAGCATCAGCGCTTCGTCCGGTGCGAATCGCGCTCGGTGGTCAGACCGGCGATCTCGGCCGCGGTCGTCTCTCCGGCCTGCTCCGTCGGGCTGCCAACCGGACCGCCGACCTCGGAGTGCTCGCGTCCGACCGACTCGCGGCCGTTGCCGCCCTGTGCCGGTGTCGGCACGCGCGTCAGCTCGGGGAAATCGTAGCCCGGCACGGAGGTCGGTCCGTAGCGTCCATCCTTTCCCTTCATCTTGTCGCGCAGCGCGCGCAGTACTTTGTGCGGCGAGCAGGGTACCTCATCGACGCGCACGCCGACGGCGTCGAACACCGCGTTGGCCACGGCGGGCATCACGGGAAGAAGCGGACCTTGCCCCGCTTCTTTCCCGCCGAAGGGGCCGTGCGGATCCTTGTCGTTGATGAGAATCGTCTCGACGTCGCACATCTCCCACGTCGTCGGACTCTTGTACTCGAGCATGCTCGGATGATGGTGTACGACGTTCCGTTGCTTGTCGCGATACGTCATCTCCTCCATCAAGATCTCGCCGAGTCCCATGTACACGCCGCCTTCGACCTGGCCGATGACGAGCGTGGGATTGATCGACTGGCCGATGTCGTGGGCGAGCCAGATCTTCGGCACTTTCACGATCCCTGTCCCGGGATCGACCTCGACCTCCGCGATCGCGCACGAGTAGGAGTAGGCGGGCGACGGCCCGACGCCGGCGCCCTTGTAGCGGCCCGGCGAGCGCGGCGGCGTGTACGAGCCGGTGCTGCCGACGGTGCCGAACTTCGACTCGGCCAGCTGCACCGCTTCGGCAAAGGTCATCCCTTTCTCCGCGTCCTCGACATCGAACACGCGCCGATCGGCGAAGGCGAGACGTGACGATGGGACGCCGAGCTTCGCCGAGACCGCGGCCGCGACCTGATCGCGCGCGCGCTCGGCGGCCTGAATCGCCGCGTTGCCCGTCATCATCGTCACGCGCGAGGAGTACGAGCCGAGGTCCACCGGCGTGAGATCCGTGTCGCCGGTGACGATGCGGATGTCGATCGGCTCGATGCCGAGGATCTCGGCGACGATGTAGGCGAGAATCGAATCGGAACCTTGGCCGATGTCGGTCGACCCGCAGAAGCAGGCGACGCCTCCGGAGCGGTCGAGCTTGAGCTGCACGCCCGAGTGCGGCATCGAGTTCCAGTAGATCGGCAGCCCGGCGCCGGAGATGTACGACGAGCATGCGATGCCGACACCGCGTCCGAAGGGAAGCTTGCGATGCTTGTTCTTCCAGTCGCTCTTGTCTACGGTCGCGTCGATGCAGGCGCCGAGTCCCATCGAGCCGATGCGCAGCCAGTTCACCGTGACCGAGTTCGCCGGTTGCAAATTGGAGCGCCGCATCTCGGCGGGATCGAGTCCGAGGTCGTCGGCGATCTTGTCGAGTTGGCACTCGACTGCGAAGCGCGGCTGCGGCGTGCCGTGACCGCGCTTTGGACCGCACGGCGGCTTGTTGGTGAATACGCGTGCGCCGCGGAAGCGGTAGTGCGGCACCTCGTAGGTGACGGTCTGCAGCGCGCCCGTGTAGTACGTGCTCGCCACGCCGTAGCTGCCGTACGCGCCGCCGTCGAGGAAGCTCGTGAAGTCCATCGCGACGATGCTGCCATCTTTGCGCACGCCGGTCTTGATCTTCATGAGCGTGGGATGGCGTCCGCGATGACAGTAGAAGACTTCTTCTCTCGTCAGGCAGATCTTCACGGGCCGTCCCGTGCGTCGCGCCAGCGCACAGACGACGACCTCGTGGTTGAACGGATCCGACTTGCCGCCGAACCCGCCCCCATTTGGCGTGGCGATCACGCGCACGTGTGCGGGCGACATCTCGAGCACCTTGGCGATGGCGCGATGCAAATAGTGTGGCGTCTGCGTGCTCGACCAGATCGTGATCTTGCCGTCGGCCGACCACTGCGCGAGCGACGCGTGCTGCTCCATGGGCAGATGCGTGTTGCCCTCGTAGAAGAACAGGTCTTCGCGAATGTGCTCCGCTGTTGCCATCGCGTCGTCGACGTCGCCGAACTCGAGCGCGACGCGCTTGTGCACGTTCGCGTCGTCGCCGTAGTCGTGGAGTAGCGGCTCACGCATGGAAAGACCGTCTTCGATCGACGCGATCGCCGGCAGCGGATCGTACTCCACCTCGATGAGATCGCAGGCCTCCGCGGCCGTTTCTTCGTCGATCGCGGCGACGGCCGCGACCGGATCTCCGACGAAGCGCACGAGATCGCGGCAGAGCGCGTGCTCGTCCTGCGACACGGGGAGAATGCCGAACGGAATCGGCAACTCGGCCCCCGTCATGACCGCGATGACGCCGGGATGCGCGAGCGCCCTGCTCGCGTCGACGCGAACGATGCGAGCGTGAGGCAATCGCGAGCGCAACAGCTTGCAGTGCAGCATGCGCGGCAACACGAGGTCGTCGGCGTAGCGGAGCTCGCCTGTGACTTTTGCCGTGGCGTCGACTTTCCGCCGCGGCGTGCCGACGACCTTCAACTCCCCGGCGATCCTGGCGTCGGCAACATCAGTCATGCACGGTTGCTCCGGAACCGGCGAGCCGCTCCGCGGCGAGCTCGACCGCCTCATAGATTTTCAGGTAGCCGGTGCACCGGCAGAGGTTCCCGCTCAGCGCGTCCTTGATCTCATCACGGGACGGACGAGGCGTCACGTCGAGCAGCGCGCGCGCAGTCATCAGAAAACCGGGCGTGCAGTAGCCGCACTGCGCCGCACCCAGCTCGGCGAACGCATCCTGGAGAGGATGCAGCGCGCCATCCGACGCCATCCCTTCGACCGTATCGATGCGTCGATCCGCGTAGGAGGCCGCGAGCGCGAGGCAGGAGAGAATCGGCGTCCCGTCGACGAGAATCGTGCAGGTGCCGCATTCGCCGAGCTCGCATCCGTGCTTGGTACCCGTGAGCCCGAGATCTTCGCGCAGCAGCTCGAGCAGGGTCTTGTTGGGGGCGAAGGCGACTTCTTGCCGCTCGCCGTTGACGATGAATGCGGCCTGCGCCTTCTGGCGGACGGGCGGCTCGATTGAAACGGGGTGCGTCACGCGACCTCGGAGTACACAACTTCGATATTGAAGATTTTGCACGGGGCGCGCGCGTGTAGTAGCGCGTGCGCTGAAGATCGACGGCGGCGCTGGTGTAAGGCAAGGGAACGCGCGAGGATTGGCCCAACTATCGTGCCGAAATCTGTTACAGCCCTGAACGTGGACGGGGCATGGCGCTTGCTTTAGTAGCGCTCGACCGGCCGATGCCGGAATCAGGCTCGATCACACGACTTTCGGAGGCTATATGGACGACAAGACCCTCGGCAATCGCGGCGCAGAGAACCAGATCAAGGGCACCGCGAAGGAACTCGAAGGTAAGGTCCGTAGCAAAGTCGGCGATGCCGTCGACAACGACAGCGAGTCGCTGAAGGGGCGCGCCAAGGAAGCCGAAGGCAAGGTTCAGAAAAACTTCGGCAAGGCCGAGCGCGCCGTCGATGACGCGACCTGATCCACGGTAGGCGAGCAACGAACGAGGCGGGGAGAAATTCCCGCCTCGTTTTTTTTGCGCCCAGTGATTTTTTGCGCCCAGTGAAAGAAAAAGCGCCCCAGCGAGATTCTCGCCGAGGCGCCCCGACCCTTAACCCCTTCACCCAACCCCGGCTACTCGTACCGCAAAGCCTGGATCGGATCCAGCGTCGATGCTCTTCGCGCCGGCCACACGCCGAATATCACACCCACCGCCGCGGAAAACAGGAACGCCAGGATGATCGAGTCCGGTGCGACCGCGGTGTTCCACTGAAAGATCTTGTTCAGCGCCAGCGCGCCACCGGTGCCGCAGGCAATGCCCACGAGTCCGCCGAGCATGCACAGCACGACCGCTTCGATCAGGAACTGCAGGAGGATGTTCGCCCGCGTCGCGCCGAGCGCCTTGCGAACGCCGATCTCGCGCGTGCGCTCGGTGACCGACACCAGCATGATGTTCATGATGCCGATGCCGCCGACGAGCAGGCTCACCGTCGCGATCCCGGCCAGCAGGTAGGTAAAGACCTGCGTCGTCTCGTTCAGCGTCGTGAGGAAGTCCGACTGGTTGCGAATCTGGAAATCGTTTTCCTTTCCCTGCCGCAAGCGATGCTGCCGGCGCAGGATCTTTTCGATCTCGGCCATCGCATCGGCGATCTCCCCTTCACTCGCCGCGATCACGCTGATGTTGCCGAGGCGCTCGGTGCCGAGCACGCGGTAGCGCGCCGTCTGCAGCGGGATGAGGATCTGGTCATCGGGGTTGCCGAAGCCGCCGCCCTGGCCCTTCGACTCGAGCACGCCGATCACGTCGAACTGGATGCCGCGAATTCGAATCTGCTCGCCGATGATCCCCTCGGGATTGACGATGCCGATGCCCTCGAGCACCGTCGGGCCTACGATGGCAACGCGCCGGCGCGCCATGTCATCGCCCTCGGTGAACATCTTCCCGGCCGCCAGCTTGAACTTGCGCACCTCGAGATAGTTGGCCGACGTCCCGACGACGTTCGTGTTCGTGTTCTTATTGAGGTACTGCACCTGCAGGTTGCGCTGCATCTGCGGCTGCACCGCGGTGATGTGCTGCGACTTCTCCTCCAGCGCCTGCGCGTCCGCCATCGTCATCTTCGTCTGGTCCGTCGTGCGGATGCCGCCGCCGCCGAAGGCCTGGCCCGGTTGGATCGTGAGCAGCGTGGTTCCCAGCGAGCTGATGCGATCCTTCACCGCGCTCTGCGCACCGTTGCCGAGCGCGACCATGGCGATCACCGCGCCGACGCCGATCACGATGCCGAGCATCGTCAGGAACGAACGCAGCTTGTTCGCGCGCAGCGCGCCCAATGAGACGCGGAGAATTTCGCCGAGTAGCATGCGAGCTCCTAGCGGCCCGGCGGACGCGCGGCGCCACCGCCGCCCGGACGCGTCTGCTGCTGCTGCATGCCGGGAACGCCTCCGCCCATCCGCTGCTTCATCTGGTCGACCTGTTGGTTGCGGTTCGCCTGCGCCGCGAGCGCCGCGACGAGGACGACCTGGTCGCCTTCCTTCAGGCCGCTGATGACTTCGGAGTAGTCGAAGTTGCTGATGCCGAGTCGCACGATGCGCGGAGTGTACTTGTTGGCGCTGTCCGCGACGAAGACGAGGCCGAGGCGGCTGCGCGAGCGTGCCGTCACTTCGGGCGGTCCGCTCTGGATTCCGCTCTGCGTCGGCTGGCCAGCCTGCGTTCCGCTACCCTGCTTGTTGCCACGGCCGCCTCGGCGCGTGGTGTCGCCGCGCTGGCCGTTTTGTGCCGGCGGAGCCTGCGCGCCCTGCGGGCCACCCTGCCCACCGCCTTGCGCCATGCGCTCCTTCATCCGGCATGCACCGGCAACCTTCGGATCGAGTCCGATCGACTTGTAGATCCCCTCGGACTCGGCGCGGATCGCGGTGCGATCAGCGTCGGGTGCGCGCATCTTGTCGCGAATCGCCATCAGCTTCGGCTCGACCTCGGGATGCTTGGTGAACGCGGCCTTCACGGCGTCGCACTGTGCCTGCGTTACCTCGGGCATCTGAAAGCCACCCGGACCTTGACCGGGTCCCTGATTGGGCGAGACGACTTCTCCCTTCGCGACGACGGATACTTTGCCGTTCGGGGCGGGCGCGCCCGGCTGGCCGCCCATCATGCGAATACGCTGGCCGCCGCCGGACTGCATCTGATCCTGGATCTGCTTCTGCACCGCGGCCGGATCGAGTCCGAGCATTGGCGCGGTGATCGCCGCTTCGCGCGGATTGCGCACCGCGTCGTTCGGCACCGCGATCACGTTGTCCTTCTGCTCGACGAGGATCGACACCTCGCCATTCATCCCCGGCATGAGCAAGCGGTCTTCGTTGCTGACGCTGACCAGCACGGGAAACATCGTGACGCTCTGCTGAATCACGGCCTGGGGCTCGATCTTCTCGACGCTGCCGACGAATGGATGTTCGGGATGCGCA
>JALZAE010000298.1 GCA_030948535.1 Gemmatimonadota bacterium
TCATGACGCGGCTCGGCATTAAGGCGACGAGTGCCGATCAGAAGATTCGCGAGCTTTCGGGCGGCAATCAGCAGAAGGTGTTGCTCGCCCGCGCGCTGTGCACCGATCCCAAAGTTCTCATTCTCGATGAGCCGACGCGCGGCATCGATATCGGCGCGAAGGGAGAAATCCAGTCTCTCGTGAACGAGCTCGCGACCTCGGGGCTCGGCGTTCTGATGATCTCCTCGGAGCTGGAGGAGCTGGTGGAAGGGAGCTCGCGCGTGATCGTGATGCGCGACGGACGCACGGTGGCGGAGCTGACCGGCGACGACGTCTCCCAGCGCACGATCATTCACGCGATGGCGGATACCGATCCGAGTGCCGACGCCGTTGCGCTCTCCACGCCATCGGCCGGCTGAGCGATGACGGAGAGCGTCACTGCACAGCCCGTCGCGAGTCCGACGCCGCCCCCGCCGCCATCGCGGCCGATGGATCGCGTCACCTCGCGCTGGCGAGTCGGCGGACCGACGACGGGTGCCATCGTCGCGCTCATTGCGCTCGTCGTGCTGAACGCTGTGTTCACGCCGCACTTCGCGACGGCGAGCAATTTGTGGAACGTCCTCCTCCAAGTCTCGACCGTCGTGCTCGTCGCCGTTGGAATGACAGTCGTGATCTCGACCGGCGGAATCGATCTCTCGGTCGGCTCGGTGATGGCCGTCGCTGGCGCGATCGCGGCGGTACTCCTCGATCGCGGCCTCGTCGTGGCAATCGCCGCGGCGCTCATCGGCGCGACACTCATCGGCGCGCTGAATGGAACGATCATCGCGCGTCTTCGGGTGCAACCGATCGTCGTGACGCTGGCCACGTTGATCGCCGGCCGCGGTCTGGCGCAGGTGATCAGCCGCAACGGCGAGCTCGTCACCATCAACGCACCGGCGTTCTACGTGCTCGGCCGAGGGCACGTCGGGCCGCTGCCCGTACAAGTGCTGATCGCGCTCCTCGTCGTGGCCGCGGCCACCGCGGTGCTGCGGCTGACACCGTTCGGGCGTTACGTGCTCGCCGTCGGCGGGAATCCGGCCGCGGCGCGGCTCGCGGGCGTGCCCGTGCGACGGACGATCATCACGGCGTACGCCGTGAGCGCGGCCCTCGCGGCCGTCGCGGGATTGATCGAGGCATCGCGACTCGGCGCGAGCGATGCGGCGAAGATCGGCATGAACATCGAGCTCGATGCGATCGCGGCGGCGGTGGTCGGCGGCACCGCATTGGCCGGGGGACGCGCCACGGTACTCGGCACCGTCGTCGGTGCCCTGTTGATGCAGGTCATCGCGACCAGCTTCAACATGTTGCTCGTGCCGTATGCATGGTCACTCGTGTTAAAGGCGGCGATCATCGTCATAGCCGTGTACCTCCAACGTCCGAAGCGCGTATGAGGACGCCGGCGTGAGCACACTCGTCCCGTCCGCGGTCCCTTCTTCGCGCATGGCGCGTGGACGTGCGCTGGGCGTGAAGGCCGCGAGCCTCATGCAGCGACAGGGCGCCTTGGTTGCGCTCGTCATTGTGTGCGTGGTCGGCGCATCGCGGTATTACGAGTTCGCGACACCGCAGAACCTCGTGAACGTGCTCCGACAGAACAGCATGCTGGGACTTGTCGCGCTCGGCATGACGTTCGTGATTCTTACGGGCGGCATCGATCTTTCGGTCGGCGCGCTGCTCGCAGTCGCCGGTGTAGTGGCGGCGAACCTTGCCGAGCGCGGCACGGTGGTGTCGGCGCTGGCGGGCATTGGCGCCGCGGCGGCGATCGGACTCATGAACGGCCTGATGATCACGAAGGCACGAATTCAGCCATTTGTCGTCACGCTCGCGACGATGATCGCGGCGCGCGGCGCGGCGTTGGCGATGACCGGCGAGCAGTCGATCGGCGTCAGTCGCGTCAACGAGAGTTTCACATGGCTCGGTCGCGGCGAAATCGGGCCGGTGCCCGTGCCGGTGGCGCTTTTCTTTGTCGCGTACGCCGTCGGATGGCTCGTGTTGCGGTACACGCGATTCGGGCGCTACGTCTACGCGATCGGCGATGACGAAGAGGCAGCGCGCTTGATGGGGCTCAAGGTGGATCGGGTGCTCGTGAGCACGTACGTGCTCAGCGGAGCGCTCGCGGGACTCGCCGGCGTGGTACTCGCGGCGCGGCTCGGCGCGGGGCAGCCCGTTGCTGGTACGGGATGGGAGCTCGACGCCATCGCCGCCGTCGTCGTCGGGGGGACGCTTCTCACCGGCGGACAGGGCGGCGCGGGGGCGACGCTGATGGGCGTGCTCCTCCTCGGCGTGATCTTCAACCTGTTCAACCTCGAGGGAACGATCAGCCCGTGGTGGCAGTGGGTGCTACGCGGCGCGTTCTTGCTCGGCGTGGTCGTCGTGCAGAATCGCCTGCAGCAACGGGCCGAGCGCGGGTGACGTGCCCGCACTGATGTCGCGATCACTTTCGTCCTTGCGGGATCCTGAACCACTTCACGGGGCGAAGCAGCGGGAACTGCTGATCGACGCGGTGGAGGCGAACGCGAACTGAATCACCGCGCAGCGCGCCGCTAAGCGCGAGCCGGCCACTGTCGGCGGTCACGCAGGCGAACGTGCCGAGTGCCGGCGCGGATGAAATTGCCCGTGATCACGGGCAGCAGACCGGGGAGGGCCTCGGAGAAATACAGTATCAGGTACACGAGCGCCCATCGAATGGCAAAACCTCGCGCTCTCATGTCGTGTCTCCGAATTCGTCCTGGATCGCGCGCGTGGCTGCGTGATAGCCACACATGCCGTGCACGCCGCCGCCCGGCGGAGTGGATGCCGAGCACAGGTAGATGGACTTCGCGCCCGTGCGATACATGCGGCGGGTAGGGCGCAAGAAAAGTTGCGCGAGATCGTTCGCGCCCCCGGCGATGTCGCCGCCAACCAGATTCGCGTTCTCCTGCTCCAACATCCACGGTCCCCTGCTCGCGCGCGCGAGCACCATGTCGCGGAAGCCGGGTGCGAAGCGCTCGATCTGCGCTTCGATCCTCGCCGTCATGTCCACGGGTGAGCCACTGGGAACGTGACAGTAGCCCCATGCGGTGTGCTTGCCCGCCGGCGCGCGACTGTCATCGAACAGGCTCGGCTGCGTCACGAGCACGAACGGACGCTCCGCGCAACGGCCTTGCCACGGGAGGCGCTCGCTCTCGGAGATTTCGTCCAACGTGCCGCCGACGTGCACCGTCGCGGAGCGGAGACACTCCGCCGAGGCCCATGGGATCGGCGCTGAAAGCGCCCAGTCAACCTTGAAGACGCCCGGGCCGTAGCGAAAGTGCTCGAGGGCGCGCCGGTTCGTTGAGGAGAGGCGCGCGCCGGCAATCCGCGCCAGCGCCGGAGGCCCGGTGTCGGCCAACACGATCTTGCAGGGCGGCAGCTCATCGAGCGACTCGATGCGCTGACCGGTTCGCACCACTCCGCCAAGCGATTGCAGGTACGAGACGAGCGCGTTGGCGATCGCCTGCGATCCGCCTCGCGGGATGGGCCAACCGTAGACGCCGCCCACCGCCGCGAGCACCAACCCAATCGCGGAGCTACCGAGACTCTCCAAGGGGAGAATCGCATGCGCGGCAAGGCCGGCGAAGAGCGCCCGCGCTTTCTCGGTCGAGAATCGCCGCCGCGCCAACGTCGACGCCGGCATCAGCGCCTTCAGGCCGAATTTCGCAAAAAGCAGCGGATGGCGCGGAATGCCGATCGGGCTGAGAGCGTCGCTCTCGAGCTTCTCCCAGTCGCGCGCAATCGTCCCGATCAGCGATTGATACGCGCGTTCATCGGGGCCGAGCAATCGCGCGGTCTCGTCGACCGAATTCATTACGAGCGCGGCCTCGCCATCGTCGAGCGGATGCGCGCAGGCGGCCGGCGGACTGATCCAATGCAGACCGTGCTCGGCGAGCGGCAGCGATCTGAAAAATGGCGACGCACGACCCATCGGATGCACGGCCGAGCACACGTCGTGGACGAAGCCCGGCAGCGTGAGATCCGCCGAGCGCGTTCCGCCGCCTGCGGTCTGCGCCGCCTCGATCACGAGCGTCGAGAGGCCGCGGCTCGCCGCGACGATCGCGGCCGACAGTCCGTTCGGTCCTGCTCCTATGACGACGACGTCGTAGGTCTCAGCCATGCGGCAGGTGGATGCTCACTCCGTCACCCAGTGAAAGCCGGGGCGCGGAATGCGAAATTGCGCCGAGTCCGTGCGCGCCATGACAGATGCAGAGTGTCGCGGCCCAGTGGACCGTCGATTGACAAATGGTCGTCATCGACGGCGTACGCTAGCAAGAACTTCGTCGCTGAGTCGCGCGGCACGGGTAGCGCGAGACGCCTCGATGCGCTGTCGAGCCGGCGAAATTCGCGCCGATCGCGGTCGACCGGCGTCCGGACGGTTGCCGCCACGAGCGCAATGACCGCATCGACGAGGATCTGGAGGTAGTTGAACCGAGTGTCTTCCGACCCGGCGGGAAACACAGTGATCGACGGCCACTCGCCGGGCATCTGCGCCCGGCGGCGGCCGCCGACCAACAAACCTCGAGCAACGACTAGGGGCAGGCCGTGATGTGGTTCGGATTCGTGTTCACCTCTTCCGCCGGAAGCGGAATGCTCGTCAAGTTGCCGAAGGTCAAGCCCCCCTTGTACACAGCACCCGGGGGACTGATAAGCGGCTCGGCGGTCGGATTGCGGCGCCAGTCGCCGAGCTTCTTCGCCTCGAGAAAGAAGTCGCGGGCCGATTGGCTCAACAGCTCGGTGAGGATGTCCGCCGTAGCGGTGCCGCTGAACGCGGGCTGTCCGCCGACCGCGCGACGCGCCGCGATAAGCGCGAGCGCAAAGCTGGGGTCACCGGTTTTCAACTTGGCCTCGGCCTGGACGTATTGCGCCTCGAGATACGACGCGATGCGAAGCGGCGACGCATAGCTGAGGTATTTCTGTTGCTGGTAGTCCCGCAACACGCCGTCTTGCGCGTTCGCGCCGGCGTCCTTGAACGGAACGCGCGGATCGTTGAGCAACCGATAGTTGGTGTCGACCACATCCAGCTGGCTCGGAATGGTGGTCAGGTAGATCTGGTTGCCGAGAGCGCGGTTGGCCGCGTCGTCGACCGTGGGAACGCTAAACGTGAATCCGACGTTTGCCGGGACGAGCACTGCCGCCGCGGCGGTCGCCGCGTTGCCGTTATCGCCCTTCTGCAAGTATGCGCGAGAGAGACCGATCCTCGATGCGGTCACGATCTTGACTGCCTCGGCGCCGGTCGCCGCACTAGCGACCGCGATCGCCGCGGTGTAGTGCGTGATCGCCGAGTCGAGCAGCTGTGCCGGTGTCAAGGCCGGTCCAGCGCGAATGACGCCTTGGCAGAACGTCTCCGCCATCAGCTCGAGCGCGAACGCGAGGTTCATCTGCGCCCGGGCGATATTGATGTCCGAGCTTGCGCCTGTCGCGCTGCCAAGCGCGTCGATCACGTTCAGGTTGCCCGTGATCGCGCCCGAGAGCGGCGCGAAGAAACCGACGTTGATGTCCTGATTGCCGGTAAAAATGTTCCGGCGGCCAATGTCCGTCACCTCGGTGCGCGCCGCGCCGCTGCGCTGCTCACCGGCAAAAAGTCCACCGTAGCGAGTGACGGACTGAAAGGCCTTGTACCACTGTGTCTGAGCGGACAGGGAGATGAGCGTCCCATCGCTCGTCGGATTGAATTGCCCCGCGTCGATCACTGAAGGGTTGGTCACCTTCAGGTCGCAGGCAGTGATCGTCGTAAGAACCGCGCCGAGCAGAAATCCCGATCGCATCGGTCCGCGGGCGAAGCGTGGAATATGAGTCATGAGTCTGTGATCCTCAGAACTGAAGATTGAATCGAGCGATCCAACGGCGAGACGGCGGCGTCGTGAAGAGCTCGGCCTGCAGGAACTGCGAGATGCCGCCGGTGGACGTGTTCAGAACGTTCACGTCGGGATCGGCTCCCTGCCACCGCGTCCAGAGATTCAGGTTGCGCCCGCCCAAGGTCAGCGATGCGCTGTTGGCGCGCATGGCCCGCGCGAAACGATTCGGCAGACTCAGCGTCACCGACAGCTCCTGGAAGCGGACGTAGTCCGTGCTCTGGAGGTACGCGTCCGCGCCCTGCGTTCCGCCAACCGTCGCGCCGGAAACGCTCTTGAACGGACCGATCCGAAGCGCGCGATCGCGCGCGTTGTACCCACCCTGTCCGGCGGGCAGAATGACTTCCGCCGAATTGCCCAGGAACTGGTCGCGATAGAACGGGCCGATGTTGAAGGCCCTCGCGCCGCGCTGTCCCTGGAACAGTGCGTAAATGTTGATGTTCCTGAAAATCGTGAAGGTGTTCGTGATGCTCCCTTGCATCGTCGGCAACACGTTGCCGACGAACTCGCTGGTGTCGCCCACCACCACGGTACCGGTCGCCGGATCGTAGCTGTGAATCTTTCTGGTGAACCAGGCGCCGAGCGGCCGTCCGACGGTCACCTTGTTCGAGATGTTGCCCAAGCTCGTGGTCACGACTTCCTTGCTGCCGCCGAGACTGAGCACCTTGTTACTCAGGGTGCTGCCGATGAGGTTCGCGTCCCAGCTGAAATTGCGCCGGTCGATCGGCCGGGCGCGGACGGTGAACTCGATCCCGTGATTCTCGACTTTGCCAATGTTTACCAGCGGGTTCGCACCAAAACCCAGCGAGATCGGGATGGGATTCACGACGAGGAGATCGCTCGTCGTCTTCTTGTAGTACGTCAGCTCGATACCCAGGCGATCGTGGAACAGTCCGGCGTCGATGCCGCCCTCGAACTCCGTACCGCGCTCCGGCTTCAGATTGGCGTTGCCGGGGTTTTGGGGCACGACACCGTTGATGACTTGCGGGCCAGGCAGATCGGTGATGTACGGAGCCTTGGAGTAGGTCTTCAGCGATGAGCCCGGTCTCGGCGCGCGGCCTGTGGCGCCGTAGGCGGCGCGGAGGCGCAGAGTCGGCAAGAACGAGGTATACCGATTGAAGAACGGCTCCTTCGAGATCACGTACGACGCGCCGACCTTGGGTAGGAAGATGGAGCTCGCGCCGGACGAGCTACCGAAGGCGGAGTTCCTATCGAGACGTCCGCCAAGTTGAAGGTAGAGCTTGTCGTTAAATCCGAGCTGTTCCTGGGCGAAAAACCCGAGCGACTTCTGATCGGTGTACGCCTCCGCGCCGGTCACCTTCGATGCTGAGGAGACGAGGTTGGCTGAGTTGGTCAACAACCCAATGCCGGTGCCTTGGAGCTGCTCGAAGGTTTGACGGATAAACTGACTTCCGAATGCGAGCTCGGACGAGATGTTCGAGCGATTCAAGAACGTCGTGTTGATGCTGCCGAGATAATCCACAGTATAGACGTTGGCGTTCTCACGGATCTCGTTCACCCAGCCGTTCGCTTGATCGCCGCTGTACCAGTGGTAGGGATTAATCGGATAAAACTCCGTCCCATGCGTGTTGTTCAGGTCCGCGCCGACGTTGACGCGGTTGGTGAACCACGCGAAAGGCGAGTAGCGGAGCTGCATGCTCGGCGTTGCGCGCAACGTGTTGGTCTGGTTGAGAATGCTGGAGATCGCGTCGACGCTGATGCCGGCCGCGAATCCCGGGGAGAGCTTGCCGCTGGCATCGCGCGTCACTCCCAGTGGCGAGCCCAGCGCCGCATAGATCAAGGAGCCGTAACTGCCCTGATCGTTGTTCGGGAGCTTATAGTCGTTTTGCGCCAAGCTGAGGCTGAAGTCCATACCGATGTTCGGCGTGGCGGTCCAGTTCAGGGAGGCCCGGCCATCGCGGCGAACGAGCGTGTTGTTTCGCGTCGTCCCCTGTTCGTCATCGGCGGTGCCCGACACGAAGAAGCCGTAGTTGTCGCCCCCGCCCTGCCCGCTGTAGCGCAGCGATTTCAGGTTGCCCTTGCTGTACGTCCCGCCGCGCACGTTGGGATTGTCCGATACGATCGTGCCCAACGCCTGGCCGCTGCAATACGCACTGCCACTGGTCGCGAGAATTGACGACGCGGTGCACTTGGCGTAGTTGGAAGGGGGCGTGAAGTTCGGATCGATACTGTTGTACTCAGTGCTGATGCTCTGATTGAGCCGCTTGATGCCGAGCTTGCCCTTCTTCGTGATGATCTGGATGACGCCGGCAGAGGCGTCCGCGCCGTACAGTGTGGCCGCCGCGGGTCCCTTCACGACTTCGATGCTCTCGATGTCGTCGGGATTGAGGTCGTTCAAGGCGTTGACGGCCTGCCCGCCGACATATTGGAGGTCGCGCTGCGCCGAGCGCATGCGAATGCCGTCAATGAAAACGAGCGGGTCGTTGCTGAGCGTGTAGGACACGGCTCCGCGAATGTTGATGCGCGCGGTGGAACCCGTCATCCCTGATCCGCTGACGACCTGCAGGCTGGGCACGCGCCCTCTGAGCACGTCGGTGACGTTGACGACCGACGTCTCCGTGAGCAGGTCGGCGACAGAGACGGCCGAGATCGAAGCAGGCTGTGTCTCGCGCAGCTGCTCGCCGGTGGTGCCAGTGCTGACCACGGCTTCGAGCTGCGTCGCCGACGGCTGGAGCGCGAAGTCGGCCGTCGCCGCTCCGCCCTCGGGCACCGTGACACGGACCGTGAGCGCCGAGTATCCGACGCGGCGCGCCGTGAGGGTCCGGAGGCCGGCCGGGACGCGGGCGAGACGGTACGTGCCGTCGTTGCCGGTGACGCCGCCGATCTGCGTTCCCTGCACCGTCACCGAGACCGAGTTGATCGGTTCCCCGGTTTTCGCGTCGGTCACCCGGCCGGAGACCACGCCGTCCATGACCGTCGCGCTCGCGACGACCGGGGCATCACGTGAGATCGCGACGAGGATGGGTTCAACGGACCTGTTGGGCGACTCGCCCGCATTGAAAGCGGACTGTTGCGCTCGCGCAAGAACTGGCGCGAATGCAAGCGTTGTGAGCACCACAAGTGCTCGTGGGGTTCGACGAATCGTGATCACCGGTTGGACCTCTGGTTGAGAGGATCGCATGGCTTTGGGACGATGGGCGGGCGAGAGCTGGCGCCACTCGGGGCGTGTCTCTACACGCTCCTTAGCCCAAATTCATACCATTCCTGAAACCGGCGCATACAGAGGGATCGGACGGCTCGCTTCGGCGAGTGGTACGCCGGCGCGCCGTCGACGCCATCCGAATCGCATTGAGCGCGGCGTCCAGGATACGAGATCTGCATACATCCACCGAAGATCGGACGTCGCGGCGACGCGCGATCTGCTACCAGCTCCCTTTCTCGCCAGCAATGTCGATCACTGATGAAAGTCGACGTCATTGCGCGGGAGAGTGCCGCAGTAGTGTATGCAAGATGTGCATACCACGTACTCGCGGAAGATTCGAAACGATGACGTCGCCTCATCTCGCTTTGCCACGCTCAGGATCGTCGAGACCCTCGTGTCAGCCGCTCGAGATAGAGTCCATAGCGTGACAGCGTGAAGCTGCCCACGAAGTAGATCGCGGCGACGAACGCGTAGGCCTCGTCGTGGAAGCCAAGCCAGCTGGGATCCTGCGCCCCCACGCGCGCCGTGTTCAGCAAGTCGAACAATCCGATGATCACCACCAAGCTCGTGTCCTGGAAGAACGCGACCGCGATCGACACGAGCGACGGGAGCACGACGCGCAGCGCCCGCGGCAGAAGAATGAGCCGCGTCGCCTGCCACGGCCGGAGTCCGATCGAGAGCGCCGCGTCGCCCTGGCCGCGCGAGACGACCTGCAGTCCCGCGCGGACCGCTTCGCCGAGATACGCCGCGGCGAACAGCGCGATCGCGGCCTGCGCCAGCACGAGCTTGTCGAGGTCGAGACCCGCCGGCATCGCCAGCGGAAGAATGAGCGCCGCGACATAGAGCACCGCGACGAGCGGCAGGCCCCGCACGACTTCGACGATTCCCGTCGCCGCCACGCGCGCGACGGGCGAGCGCGATCGGCGGCCGAGCGCGAACAGCACACCGAGGGGAAATCCGGCGGCGAGTCCGATCGTGGTCAGCATCAACGTCACGGGCAGGCCGCCCCACTCACGCGACGGCACGGCGGCGAGTCCGAGACCGCCGCGCATCAACCAGAGCGCGCCACCGAGCACGACCATCCACGCGACCAACAGCCATCGCGACCAGCATCTCGGCACCGCCGTCACGAAGACGAGCCCGATGAGCGCGAACGTCGCAGTCGCGGCGCGCCACTGCTCCTGTGGCGGATACAACCCGAACAAGATGAAGCGCAGCTTGTGACCGATGAACGTCCAACAGGCGCCGCCGGCCGCGCGGCAGTCGGCGGCCGTGCCGTGCCACGTCGCATCCAAGATCGCCCAGCGGGTGAGCGGCGTGAGCACGAGCGCGCCGAGCACCAGGACGATCGTCGACAAGACCGCATTGCCCGGCGTGGCGAACCAACCGCGTACGGGCAGGCGACGCGCGTCGCGAAGCGGCACAGTCACGCGGCCCGTCGCTCCGATACGAGCAGCCGGCGGTTGTAGCGGTCGAGCGCCGCGCCCACGCTCAAGCTCAGCGACAGGTAGACGGCGATCATGATCAGCATCGTCTCGATCGCGTGGCCCGTTTGGTTGCCGGTCGTGTTCAAGATGCTCACGACATCGGGGAATCCGATTGCGACGCCGAGGCTGGAATTCTTGATGAGGCTGACCGCGTTCGACGCCAGCAGCGGCACCATCGCGCGGAGGGCCAAGGGAAGTATCACAAAGCGCATCGCCTGCGCGCGCGACAATCCGAGGGCGCGCGCCGCGTCCGTCTGTCCCGCCGACACCGACTGGATCGCGCCGCGCACGACCTCGGAGACGTTCGCCGCATGGTGCAGCACGAGCGCGAAGAGCAACGCCGCGAACTCCGGCGACACAGTGCGGCCCCCGGCGAAGTCCCGCCCGCGCAACCGCGGTGCGTCCCAGTGCGCAAAGAGGATCGTCGCGACGAGCGTCACGAGCGTGACGATCCAAGCGATATCACCGAAGCGGCCGAGCCGGCGTCGCGCGACGAAGACCACGATCGCGATCGCCGCCACGATGAGCTGCAGCGCGCCGACCGCGGGCGCCGGCACGGCGAGCCCGCGGTTCGACAAGAAGACGCCTGCAATCGGATGCAGCGCCGCACCCGGCGACGGAAATCCATGCATCGATGCGACGAGAAAGAGGAGCAGCAAGAGCAAGGGCACGTTGCGCACGAGCTCGACGTAGCCGCGCACCATCCCCCGCAGCGGCGGATTGCTCGACAGCCGCATGAAGCCGAGCGCGAATCCGAGAACGAGAGACAGCAGGCAGCCGAACGCCGACACGACGACGGTGTTGACGAGTCCCACCGCGATCGCGCGCCCAATGGTGTCTTCTGGTCCGTAGCGCAGCCACGTTTCGCCGATCTCGAAGTTCGCGGGCTGTCGCAGAAAGCCGAAGCCGATCGTGATGCCGCGTTCATCGAGCGCGGTGGCGGCGTTATGGCCGAGCCACCACAGCACCGCCGCCGTTCCGCCGAGCGCCAAACCCTGCGCGATCAGCGCGCGGGTGCGCGCGCGGCCGCGATCGGGTGGCGACGTCACGCCGTCAGCGGAACGGCGGCGAGTACAGCAGTCCGCCCGCGCTCCACGGAACGTTCACTCCGCGCGGCAGAGCGAGCGGCGTCGATGCGCCGAGGCTGCGCTCGTAAATCTCACCGTAGTTGCCCATCGTGGCGACGACGTTCGCCGCCCACTTCGCGTCGAGTCCCAGACCATCGGTCACACCCGGCTCCGCGCCAAGAAAGCGGCGTACCGCTGGGTCGGAGCTCGCCGCCTGCTCGGCGACGTTCCTCTGCGTGATGCCGAACTCTTC
>JALZAE010000300.1 GCA_030948535.1 Gemmatimonadota bacterium
GCCGAGCGCGGATCGGATCGCCACTTCGCGGCGCCGCCCTTCGCTTCGCACCAGAAAGAGATTCGCCACGTTGGCGAACGCGATCAGCATTACCAGCGACACCGAGCCGAGCAGAATCCAGAGACGCTTGCCGAGGTCGCCGATCAGGTTGTCGCGCAATCCAGTGACGCGCGTCGAGAAGCGCGTCGAGGTCATGAACTTTGCCGAGTACGCCGTCGGAAAGAGATCGGGAAGCCGCGATGTCAGTCCTGCCAGCTCGGCCCGCGCTTGATCGGCGGTAGTGCCCGGCTTGAGCCGCCCGATGACCGAGAGATAGTGCGAGTTCACCGGCGGCGCGTCGATGTTGAGCTCCAGCGGCAGCCAGAGATCGACGCGCTCGAAGGGCATGTTTTGCCCTCGCCCGAGCACGCCGACGATCTGCAACGATCGCGATGCGATGTCGATGGTCTTGCCGACGATGCCCGGGTCCGCGCCGAGCCGGCGCTGCCAGTAGTCGTATCCGATGACCACGACGCGCGGTGAGTTCGGGCGATTGTCCTCGTCCACCAGCAAGCGGCCGGAGGCGGGCCGGAGCTGCAGCACGTTCATGAGGCTTCCCGTCACGAAGGCTGCCGGCACGCGCTCGGCCGATCCGTTGCCGGACACCGTGACCGGCGACGACGACCAGCCGCCGAGATTGTCGAGCGCGCGTGCCACTTTTCTGAAGTAGAAATACTCGGCGGCGGAGAGACCCCACACGGCGTCCGGTTTCACGCCGGGCACGGGCGACTCGAGCGTGATGAGACGGTCCGGCTCGGAGTAGGGCAGGGGCGAGAGCACGACCCGGTCGAGCATCGTGAAGATCGCCGTCGTGGCGCCGATGCCCAACGAGAGCGTCAGCAGCGCGATCAGCGAAAAGCCGGGATTTCGGAGCAGCGACCGCACCGCGGTCCGCATCTCTCGCCGGAGGGCATCGAGGCTGTCGGTGCGCCGGCGCTCGCGCACGATGCGCTCGTCGATCACGCGCGTCTCGCGTCGGTAGCTGTCCAGGTCGCCGAATCGGCGGAGCGCGTCGCGGCGCGCGTCTTCGGGCGACATCCCCCGCGCGACATTCTCCTCCGTGCGCAGCTCAATGTGGCTCTCGAACTCTTCGGTGAGGTCGGGCTCGACGCGCTCGCCGCGCAGCATCGCGCGCAGCTCACGATAGCGGTCCGGTATCCAGGCCATGGTCGCTCTCCTCAGGCGGGATGGGCGCGAAGCACCTTGGCAACCGCGACGATGAACAGGCCCCACGTCGCCGTCTCCTCGCGCAGCTGTTTGCGTCCGGCTGCGGTGAGCGTGTAGTACCGCGCCCGCCGCTTGTTGTCGGAGATGCCCCATTCGGCTTTCACCCACCCGCGCTCCATCATGCGATGGAGCGCCGGGTACAGCGACCCTTCCTCGACGTTGAAGGCGTCGTCAGTGGTGCGCTGGAGCCATTGCGCGATGCCGTATCCATGCATCGGACCGGCGGTCAACGCCTTGAGGAGCAGCATGTCGAGCGTGCCTTTGACCAGATCGAGCCGCACCATGTTCCCGTCCAGTAGAAGTTCTACGGTAGAAGTTCTATGGAAGCTCTGACACGGGCAAGGAAAAAAGGGTTGGAAGGCCGCGCGCCCGCCCGAGTTGACGGTCGCCTACGGAGCGCCTCATCTTGTCCGCCTGGACTTCAGGGAGAGCACCATGGCGACGGCTCGCACTGGGATCAGTCGCATCGATCAGGATACCACGCGGACGCACGGCTTCTTCGTCAGGCTCGGCTACGCGCGGACGACGAAGGGCGCGTGGAAGCCCAAGCATCAGGCGTTCTTCGGCGACGCCTCACACGGCGGCAAGCGCGGCGCGCTGAAGGCGGCGGAGCAGTTTCTCCACAGCCTCACTCCTCCAACGCGCAGGCGCGCAAAGTAGCGCCCAAGAGCGACGCGAGTGCCGCTCGAGATTCGCCCAGCCACGCCGGCCGATGCCTCGCAGATAGCGCCGCTGCTTGGGGAGCTCGGCTATCCATCGGAGGAGCGCGAGATCCGCGCGCGGCTCGAGCGGTTCCCCGGTCACAACGTCATCGCGGTCGTCGCCGAGCTCGACGGCAGGATCGTGGGCGTCGCGACGCTGGCGTTCTTCGCATCGCTGACGTTCGACGCGGACGTTGCCTGGATCACGGCGTTTGTGGTGTCGAGCACGCTGCGAGGCAGCGGAATCGGCCGGGACATGCTCGCGCGGCTGGAGTTGATCGCGTGCGAACGGGGCTGCGAGCGGATCGCCGTGACGAGCGCCGAGCGCCGCGACGGCGCGCACGCCTTCTATCAGCGCCTTGGCTACGCGTATACCGGGCGGCGCTTCGTCAAACAGTTGAACGAATCTGTTCAAGTGAAGCACCGTATCTGATATTGGCTACACAGTCTCACTTCACGGTCGCGCCAATCGCATGTCTGCTTCGCTGAACTGTCCCACCTGTGGTGCCGCCGCCGCGGTGGATGCATCCCGCTGCGATTTCTGCGGCTCGGCGCTCACGGCCATCGCCTGCCCGTCGTGCTTCGCCGCTGTGTTCGCCGGCACGAAGTTCTGCCCGCATTGCGGTGTGCCGGTATCGCGGGAAGCGATCGAAGAGGACGCGCAGCCTTGCCCCTGTCCCGGATGCCGCGCGCAGATGCGAAGCGTCAAGGTCGGCACCGCGCCGATGCGCGAGTGCCCCGCGTGCTCGAGCGTTTTCATCGGCGCCGACACGTTTGCGAAGCTGTGCTCGAACCGTGAGGATCGCGGCTCGGTGGCGCAGTACGTGTCTCGCGTCGGCAAGCCCGAAGGAAGCTCGATCTCCAAGAAGGTTCGCTACGTGCCGTGCCCGGTGTGCGCGAAGGTGATGAACCGCGTGAACTTCGGACATCGCTCCGGCGTGATCATCGATGTCTGCAAAGGGCATGGCGCCTGGCTCGAGCACGGCGAGCTCCAAGACGTGCTCGCCTTCATCGATGCGGGCGGACTCGAGCGCGATCGCGCGATTCAGCAGGAGCAGCTGACGATGCAACAGCGAATGTTGGAGCAGGAGCGCGCGCTTGGCGGTGGCTGGGTGCGGCAGCCGGGTGAATCGTTCGGACCGTTTGCCGGAGCGCGCGCACGGGCGCATGGCAATCACGACACGCTCGGGTCGATGCTCGACATGATCGATTTCATTCTACCGTGAGCTCGCTCGGCGTCTTCATGCGCGTTCGCGCGACCCTTGGTGAGCTCGTGCACTCGGGTCTGCCGGTCATGCGCGGCCCCGCCGCGATCCGCGCGTTTCTCGCGCCGATGACCGAGCTGTGCATCGCGGCGGCGATGCTCGTGATGCCCGCCGCTGCACCGCGCGCGCAGTGGACGCCGCAGACGAGCAACAGCTCCGCGGATCTGCGCGGCTTGAGCGTCGTCAGTTCGCGCGTGGTGTGGGCGAGCGGCTCCGGCGGGACGGTGCTGCGCACGATCGACGGTGGCGCGACATGGCGCGCCGACAGCGTGCCGGGCGCGGCCGCGCTCGACTTTCGCGACATCGAGGCGTTCGACGCACAGACCGCCTACGTGATGAGCGCCGGCAACGGCGCGCTGTCGCGTATCTACAAGACAGTCGACGGCGGCGCGCACTGGATGCTGCAGTTCACCAACGCCGACTCGGCCGGCTTCTACGACGCGATGGGATTCTGGGATCGCGAGCACGGCGTGGCGATGAGCGATCCGGTCGACGGCCGCTTCGTCATCATCACGACGACGGACGGCGGCAAGACGTGGAAGAAATCGGCGGCGGCATCGATGCCGTCGGCGTTGAAGGGAGAGGGCGGCTTCGCATCGAGCGGTACCTGCCTCGTCGCCGCCGGCGAGCGGGAGGCGTGGTTCGCCACCGGCGGGGCGAGCGCCTCGCGCGTGTTTCACTCCGGCGATCGGGGGCAGACGTGGAGCGTCGCCGAGACGCCGGTCGCGGCGGCGAGCGCATCGCGCGGCATCTTCTCGCTCGCCTTCGGCGACGCGCGCACCGGCTACGCCATCGGCGGCGACTATCAGAAGCCGCAGACCGACAGCGCGACCGTCGCCGTCACGCGCGATGCCGGAAAGACGTGGGCGCTCGCCGCCGGCCGCACGCACGGCTATCGGTCGGGCCTCGCGATGCGCGGGAAGATGCTCATCGCCGTCGGCATCAACGGCACCGACCGCTCGGCCGATGGCGGAGCGACGTGGACGCTCGTCGATCGAGTCGAGTACAACAGTGTCAGCTTCGGCAAGGGACAGCGCCAGGGGTGGGCAGTCGGACCACAGGGCCGAATCGCGCGCTGGAGCGGCGCGCAGGAGCGTTGAGCATGCCGGGCCAGGAATCTCCGGTCGACGTGGCGAAGCACTGGCTGTCGTTGGTCGACAGTGGTGACTATCGGAGAAGTTGGATGGAATCCGCGTCCGCGATGCGCAACGTCGTTCCCTCGGATCAGTGGGCGACGCAGATCGCCACGGTGCGCGGCCAGCTCGGCTCCGTGACGTCGCGCACCGTAGCCGTCGAGCAGCGGTTCACCGAGCTGCCCAACGCACCGCCGGGCGAGTACGATGTCATTCAGTTTCATTCGGTGTTCGGCGGGACCAGCGCCGTGACGGAGACCGTCACTCCCATGCGCGACATCGACGGCCAGTGGCGCGTCTCGGGTTACTTCATTCGTTGACAGGACGACATCGACATGAGCACTACCGCTCCCGATCTTCGATTCCCCATCGGCAAGTTCGCCGTGCCGGCCGCGTACACGCCCGAGCTTCGCGCGGGCTTCATCGATGACATCGCCCGCACGCCGGCGAAGTTGCGCGCCGCGGTCGCCGGCTTGAGCGACGCGCAGCTCGAGACGCCGTACCGGCCCGATGGCTGGACCGTGCGGCAAGTCGTTCATCACGTGCCCGACAGCCATCTCAACGCCTTCGTGCGATTCAAGCTCGGCCTCACTGAAGACGAGCCCACGATCAAGCCCTACGCCGAAGATCGCTGGGCGGAGCTGGTCGACGGACGCACGGGCCCGATCGAGCCGTCTCTCACGCTGCTCGAAGCGCTTCACGTCCGATGGAGCACACTACTTCGCGCGATGACTCCTCAGGATTTCGCGCGCCAGATCAATCACCCCGAATCTGGCAAGGCACCGCTCGACCGCTTTCTGGCGCTCTACTCGTGGCACGGCAAGCATCACGTCGCGCACATCACCGCGCTGCGGGAGCGACAAGGCTGGTGACGTTGCGCTCGCGGTGAGGCGAGCCGAAGTTAACGAGGACATGCACCGCACCCTCACTCCGCACACCGGCTCGCGTCCGTCGATCCCTCCGCCGCCGCTTCTCCAGGCGGCGCTGCCCTGGTTCGTCGCCGCGCTCATCGCGGTGCCGGTGACGTTCCTCCTGCGTGCTGTGGCGCAGCTTCAGGCATTTCGCTACTTCGGCATCTCGGGCCGCATGCTGCGCCACGGCGCAGTGCCGGAATCACTCCTCGACATTTTCTGGAACCACATCGCGCGCGACGAATGGAGCGCGGCCGCCGCGCTGTTCCTGCCATCGCACGTCGGATGGGCGATCGCCATCGGCCCGCTGCTGATGGTCGCGATCGTGTTGATCTGCAGCAACCTGGTGACCAAGGGCTCGCGCTCACGCATCGTCTTGGCGATGGCGGTCGCGGCCGCTGCGCCGTCCGTCTACTTCGTGCTGGCCACCCTCTTTTCGCTCGGATTCTCTCCGACGCTCGACGAGGTACGACTATCGCGACTGAGCGGCATCCCGCCGCTCGCCATGCTCGCCGCGCACGTGCTCCTCATCGCGACCGCCTGGACGCTGCCGCTTTTCGCGTTGAGCGAGCGAGAGCGCAAACCCGTCGGGCTCGGACTGGCGGCCGGCGTGCTCGTCGGCATGATCGTCAGCGAGCTGATCCTCGCGCCATGGCTGTTCAACTGACCAACGCGCGGGAGTCGCGCGCGGCCGCCACGACCATCGATGAGGTGCTCGCGCAGCTCGACGCCATCATCGAGCGCGCAATAGCCGAGCGCGACCGGCTCGGGTTCTTCGCCGTGCTCTACCGCACCGTCACCGCGTCCGTCAAAGATGGGATTGCCGCGGGCCGCTTCCAGGATGGCCCGCGGATGGAACGCCTCGATGTCGTCTTCGCCAACCGTTACCTCGACGCGCTCGACCGCTACCGTCGCGGCGAGTCGCCATCGCACTCCTGGCTCGTCGCCTTCCGCGCCGCGGCGAAGCGGCGGCCCGTCATCATGCAGCACCTGTTGCTCGGCATGAACGCGCACATCAATCTCGACCTTGGCGTCGCCGCGGCCGAGGTCTGTCCGGGTGATACGCTGGCCGGGTTGGAGCACGACTTCAACGAGATCAATACGGTGCTGGCGACGCTCGAGACCAACGTGGAGAGGGAAGTGTGCTCGCTCTCGCCCTGGATCGACCGGTTGGATCATATCGATCCGAACGCCGGCCGCGTCGTCGCCAACTTCAGCATGGACAAGGCGCGCGCCTGCTCGTGGAAAACCGCGCAGCGGCTCGCCCCGCTCGCACCCGTCGAGCGCGCGGCCGAGATCGACCGCCTCGACCGCGACATTGCCGTCCTCGCCGGCCTCATCGAGCGGCCAATCGGATTCATGCTCGGGCTGAATTTGATGCTCGTACGGTTGAGGGAGACCGGCGACGCGAGGCGGGTCATGGCGACGCTTCGGAAATAGCGCGCGGATCGCGCTCGTTCGTGTCTTGCCGCGCGCCGCGCCGCCAGCGACTCTAGTTCATGTCCGACGCCGATCGTCTCGACAGGCTCGAGAATCTCGTCCGCGCGCTCTACCGCGAGGTAGAGTCGCTGCGCGCGGATGTGACGGCACTGCGAGGCGCGCCGGCGGCGCCACGCTTCGCCGATGGCGTGGACTCGTTAGGCAGAGATGAGCCGCTGTTGGGCGACGTGATTGCCCCGACGGCCGAGACGCCGGTTGCGACCGCGCCCATCAAGCCGTCGCCGCGCCCATGGCGCGGGCCGAGGATGCCCGGACGCCGCGCCGTGGACCAGCGGCCTCCGTTCGACCTCGAGTCGCTCGTGGGACGATACGGCACGATCGCCCTGGCGACGCTGACGATCCTCATGGGTACCGGCGTCTTCCTCAAGTGGGCGGTCGAGCACGTGCAGCTCGGACCGGCACTGCGCGTCGCGTTGGGCGCGGTGTGGGCGTCGGTGATCGCGGGAGTGGCCGTTCGGTTGAGAGCGCGCGGCGAGCGCGGATACAGCAACGTGCTCCTCGCCCTGTCGCTCGCGATCGTGCACGTGGACGCGTGGGCGGCCGGACCGCGATTGCACGTCGTGCATCCGATCACCGCGCTGACGACGGCCGCGATCGCCTCGATCGCGCTCGCCGCCTTCGCGCTGCAAGAGGGCGAGCAGACGTTGTTCGCCGTCGGCGTCGGCGGCGCGCTCTTGGCGCCCTTCGTCACGTCGGAGCGCGGCGGCGACGTCCGGCTGCTGATGCTCTTCTGCTGGATCGTGATCACCGGCGGACTCATAGCCGTGCGCGCGCGGCCGTGGCACTTCTCGCGTCGCCTCCTCGCGATCGGCGCGACGGCGTACATCGCCGCCGGCGTCGCGATGCTCCATCCCGGCGACGACGTCTCGAAGCGCATCGCGCCCGCGGCGCTGGGGATCGTGTGCGCCTGGACCGCGCTCGCCTGCGTCGCCGCGCCCTATCGTCGCGCGTATGCGCTGTCGTTCCTCGGCGCCGCGTTGATCGGAACGCTCTACCTCGTCGACAAGTCGATGATCGGCTACGTCGTCGCCATGACGGGAACGATCACGCTGACGAGCTACCTTGCGCTCCGGCTGTCGCCGGAGGGGGCAACGCGCGGAATGCGCGTGGGCGCGATCGTCGTCCCGCTGGTGTCGCTCGTCGTGTCGATGGCGACGATCGCCGATGTCGTCCCGGTCAAGCGCTGGTATCTCGCGCTCGGTTGGATGGCGGCGGCGCTCGCGATGGCGTACGCCACGCACGATCGCGAGGAGCGCGAAGCGCATCTCTTCGCCGCCGCGATGGCGAGTCTTGGCATCCCGATTCTTGCGCTCGACCAGCATCCCGTCGCCTGCATCGCCGCTTACGCGGCGGACGCGGCGATCATCTCGTGGCTGCTGCGGCGGGAGCGCTCCGCTCTGCTGGCGTTCCCGGCACTGATCGCCCTCGGCATCGCCACGAGTTGGACCGACGGGTTGCTGCTCGAGCGAGCGGCGTTTCGCTACACGCCATTCGTGAGCGAAGCGTCGATGGTCGCGCTGGCTTGCGTCGCCGCGTGGTGGGTGTTCGGACGAAGCCTCTCGCGCGCTACGCCGATGACGGACAGCGGCCGGGCATTGCTCGACTCGTTGGGCGCCGTCGCCGCATTCTTCTGGGTGCGCGAAGAGCTGAGCCGCGCCTACTCACCCGATCTCGCGAACTTCCTGTTGATCGCCTACTACGCATTCACCGGCGTGGTCGTGATTTTCCTGGGACGCAGACGAGGTATGCGCGGCGCTCGGCGCGTCGGGCTCGCGCTAGCGGTCTTCGCCGCGCTCAAGGCGCTGGCGCAGACGTCGGATACCGACAGCGTGGCGCTGCGCGTCGTCAGCTATTTGCTCGTCGGCTGCTTTCTGCTGGGCGTCGCATATTGGTATCGGGCGACGTCTACGACCGGGCCGCTCCCGGTCGAACTCGTGTCACCGGCATCCGCCGACGTGCCCACGTAGCGTGAATGACGACGCGGTAGCTCGCTATTCGTGCGCCGGACTCACCGCGGCCGAGCTCGAGCGCTGCAGTAGCATCACCGCGGCCGCGATCATCGCGCCACCCGCGATCGTCCCCGATCCGAGCGGCTGCCCGAGCACGACGGTCTGGAGCAACGCGGCACCGAACGGCTCGACCGTCGAGATGATCGCCGTGCGCA
Organism: Gemmatimonadota bacterium; assembly: GCA_030948535.1. Taxonomy (GTDB): domain Bacteria; phylum Gemmatimonadota; class Gemmatimonadetes; order Gemmatimonadales; family Gemmatimonadaceae; genus JALZAE01. The sequence goes on from JALZAE010000300.1 coordinate 8,941, forward strand.
CGGGACCGAGCGTGCTGAGTCCGCGCAGGAAGAGAAGAAACGCGGTCGTCGTCGACAGCAGCGCCAGTCCAATGATGCAACCCCACGCCGTCGCGCCGATCGTGAAGGTGAACGCGCCGACGAATCCCGGCGCGAGCGTTCCGACGACGACGAACAAGATTCCGGCGGTGAGCACCGCCCATGCCGACACCGCGTACGGCGACGTGCCCGTTTGTAGCCGGGCGAGCAGCGGGATGTAGAGTGCGTAGAATACCGCGCCGCCGAGTGCGAGCCCGACGCCACGCGGATCGAGATCAGCCGCGCCCGGCGCGCCGACCATTACCACGATGCCGCCCAAGGACAAGAGCAGCGCCACGACGCGCACCGTCGTCAGCCGCTCCGTCCCTCTGACCGCCGAGAAGAGCGCGACCCACGCCGGATACGTGTAGAAGAGAAAGACCATTGTCGCGGCGGGGATCCATCGGAGCGCGCTCAGCTCCGTCGCGCCGATCACCGCCTGTCCGCCGCCGCCGAGGAGCACGATGTCGCGCAGGGCGCCGCGCGGAACTCGGAGCCGGTCGATCGAGCGGGCCACGACGATGAATCCGACGCACGCAATCAGATAGCGCCAGGCGAGCACCGTTGCCAACTGCACACCGGTGCGCGTCGCCAAGACAGTGAAGATCGGGATAGAGGCGAAGCAGCACGCGCTGAGCAGCACCAACAGCGTCGCGCGCGCGACGCTTGGTGCTTGCGTTTCGGTCGCGCTAGCCATTCACGCCCGGCGCGCCGCGCGCCTCGCACCGCATCATCATTCCGTGCTTCGGACGCAGCGTCACCATCGGCTGCAGCTCGACCTTGTGCCCCGGCACCAATCGCAGCGTCCATCGCTGGGCGATCGTGGCCAGGAGGATGATCCCTTCCATCCACGCGAACCCTTCGCCGATGCATTGGCGCACGCCACCGCCGAACGGGTAGTACGAGAACTTCGGGCGCGCCATCTGCGCGTCGCCGGCGAAGCGCTCGGGATCGAATCGCTCGGGATCGGGGAACCAACGCGCATCGCGATGCGTGATGTACTGACTCATCAGAACGATCGAGCGCGGGGGAATCACGTAGCCGCCGACCGCGTATTCCGCCAGGGCGCGCCGGCCGATGATCCACGCCGGCGGATACAGCCGCATCGACTCGGCCAGAACCATACGCGTGTAGGGCAGGGCGGGGAGGTCATCCGCGGACGGAAGCCGGCCCGCGAGCGCCGCGTCGATCTCCGCGTGCATCTTCGTCTCGACGCCGGGATGCCGGCTGAGGAGATACCAGGTCCAGGTGAGTGCGTTGGCCGTCGTCTCGTGCCCGGCGAGAAAGATCGTCATCGCTTCGTCGCGAATCTGGAGGTCGGTCATCTGGCCGTTGTCGCCCTCGCTGTCC
>JALZAE010000307.1 GCA_030948535.1 Gemmatimonadota bacterium
CCCCCCCCCCCCCCCAACCCCCACACCCGCCTCATCATGTCGGATCTCTACCAAGCCATCATCCTCGATCACAACCGCCGCCCGCGGAATTTCCACGTGATGGAAGGGGCGACGGGGCGGGAGCAGGGTGTGAATCCGCTGTGCGGCGATCAGTTCACGGTGTTCGTGCGGCTCGATGGCGACGTGATCGCCGAGGCGAGCTTTCAGGGGTCGGGCTGCGCCATCTCGAAGGCGTCGGCATCGATGATGACTGCGATGGTGACGGGGAAGACGCGCGCGGAGGCCGAATCACTTTTTCAGCAGGTACACGACCTGTTGGTCGGGAAGGGTGATGCGACGGCCGAGTCGTTGGGCAGCTTGCGCGCGCTCGGCGGGGTCTCGCGATTCCCGATGCGAGTGAAGTGCGCGAGTCTGCCGTGGCACACGCTGCGCGGCGCGATCGCGGCGTCGCCGCCGACGTGACCGATGCTGCGTCGGGCGACGGCTGGGAATTGGTAGCGACGCTCGACGATGTGCCGGAGGGCGACGTGCTTGGAGTGGAGACGACGCGCGGCGAGCGCATCTGCCTGGTGAATCACGGTGGCACCGTGCACGCCATCGCGAACAACTGCACGCACCAGGACTTTCCGATGTCCGATGGATATCTGCTGCCAAAAGCCGGGCGCTGCATCATCGAGTGCTCGTGGCACGGCGCGCAATTCGATTGCACGACCGGAGCGGTGCTGAAGTCGCCGGCTGAGCAGCGGCTGCCCGTCTATCGGGTGAAGGTCGAGGGCGGGCAGATCTTCGTCGGAGGGAGGGTGCGATGACGGGAACGCAGACCTTGGTGCGCCGGTCCGATTTTCCGCTGCTCAGCGCGAACCCGTCGCTCGTCTATCTCGACTCGGCGGCGACGGCGCAGAAGCCGCGCGCCGTACTCGACGCCATGCGCGACTTCTACGAGACCGACTACGCCAATCCGCATCGCGGCGCGTACGCGCTCTCGGCGCGGGCCACCGAGCGCTATGGCGATGCGCGGCGGACCGTCGCGCGATTTTTCGGCGTCGCCGACGCCGATCGCGTGATCTTCACGCGTGGCACCACCGAATCGATCAACGCCGTGGCGGCGGCGTGGGGTCGCGTGAACGTTGGCGCGGGCGACGAGATCGTCGTCACGGGCGCGGAGCACCACGCGAATTTCGTCCCGTGGCAGCAGCTGGCGCGCGAGCGGGGCGCGCACTTCCGCATCTGCGCCCTGCGGGCCGACGGGCGCGTCGACCTTGACGCGTTGTCGGCCATGGTGAACGCACGAACGAAAGTGGTCGCCTTCAATCACGTCTCGAACGCACTGGGCGGCATCAATCCCGTCGCGAAGATTGTCGCGATCGCCAAGCACGTCGGTGCCGTCACGTTCTGCGACGGCGCGCAGTCGGCGCCGCATCTCGGCGTGTCGGTTGACTCGCTAGGCGTCGACTTTTACGCGGCGAGCGCGCACAAGATGGGCGGCCCGATGGGAATCGGCGTGCTGATCGGCACGCGTGCGCTCCTCGAAGCGATGCCGCCGTATCAAACCGGCGGCGACATGATCGAGCTCGTCGGCGACGAGGAAACGACCTGGAACGTGCTGCCGCACAAGTTCGAGGCGGGGACGCCGAACGCGGCCGGCGCCGTCGGGCTCGCCGCGGCGTGCGACTACCTCAGCGCGATCGGGATGGAGGCCGTGGCTCGGCACGAGCGCGCGCTCGTGGCACTGGCCTGCGAGCAGCTCTCGGCGATTCCGGGAGTGACCGTGTACGGGCCGACCGATGGTCACCGCAGCGGCGTCGTGAGCTTCACCGTCGAAGACATCCATCCGCACGACCTCGCTACCATCCTCGACGAAGCCGGCATCTGCATCCGCGCGGGCCATCATTGCGCACAGCCGCTCATGCGCAGGCTCGGCATTGGCGCGACCGCGCGCGCGTCATTTTATCTTTACAACGATGAACGCGATGTCGAGGCGCTCGTCCTCGGCGTCGAGAGCGCGCGCCGTGTCTTCACCCTCTCGGAGAACTCATGAACGGCATTCCCGGCGTCTCGTACGAGATGCTGATGGCGTATACCGGCGGTGAGACCCGCCGTTGGTTCGACTGGTTCGAGGCGCACGATGTGGCGGCTCTCGACGTCGTCATCGGCGAAGGTCGCACCGAGACCATCCGCGGCATGCTGATCCACATCTTCGCCGTCGAGCTGCGATATGCGCAACGCTTGCTCGCCGAGCCGGTGACGCCGTACGAGCACCTCAAGACGACGACGCTGCACGACATCTTCACAATCGCCGGCGACGCGCGGAACAAGCTCGAGTTCTACATCGCGTCGGCCACGTCGGAAGATCTGGAGAAGGTGCTCACCTTCGAGACCATCTCGATGGGCAAGGTCACGACACGCGCGACGACGATCGTCTCACACTTCTTCATCCACGGCATCCGGCATTGGGCGCAGATCGCGACGGCGCTCCGGCGTGCCGGCTACGCGGATCAGTGGCCGCACGACTTGTTGTTTTCGTGATGGTTACGCGGAAGAATGGGTAATAGGGGTTACGGGTTAGTGCGTTCTTATTGTGTCACACTCGCGCGCCTCCTCTTGACCACTTTCTTCGGTCGGCGCAGTTTGGCGATCCACGTTTCGCAACGACCTCCACGCGAAACACACCACGCGCCGGGTAGCACGCGCGATCTCGGATACGCCGGACAGTTCGCATGGGAACTACGCGCGAGGCGGAGCGCCTCGAATCACTGAGTGCGCCGACACAACATCGCTCCGTCGACGGCGAGCAGGGGGCGCCGCGGGTGCTGATCATCAGCGATGTGCGGCTCTTTCGCGAGGGACTCGCGCTCGGCCTCTGTGCGCGCGGCGACGTCGCGATCGTAGGCACCGCGGAGTCGCTCGCTTCCGCGCGTGCGCTTCTCGCGTCCTGTTCACCCGACATCGTTCTGCTCGACACCGGCATGGCGCGCGCAACCGAGCTCACGCGGGTACTGCTCTCCAGCGACGCGGCGTTGAAGATTGTGGGCGTTGCCGTCGCCGAGGAGAGCGCCGATGTCGTCGCCTGCGGTGAGGCTGGGATGGTCGGCTACGTCGCGCGGGACGGATCGATCGAGGATGTGGCGACCGCGATCCACGACGTCAGGCGCGGCGAGCTGCAGTGCTCGCCCCGGATGGCGGCGGCGCTTTTCAAGCGGTTGGCGTCGGGCGGGCGTGCGCCGTCCGTCGCCGACGCCTCCGCGGCCCTCACGCCGCGCGAGCTGGATGTCATCGAGCTGATCGACGGCGGGCTCTCCAACAAGCAGATCGGCCAGCGCCTGCGCATCGGGACAGCCACCGTGAAGAATCACGTACACAACATTCTCGAGAAGCTACACGTCCGCCGCCGGGGCGAAGCCGCCGCGCGCGTGCGAGCGATCGCGCCACCACGCCCCATCCTCTCCCGGCACCGCCACAGTGGCGAGACGCGAATCGCCGATCCGGCCACCTAGACGGAGCCTGAGGTTCACGAATCCGATCGTCCTAGCGAGGCGCGCTCCCTAACGAGCGCGCCTCTTTTTCATCGAACGGTCCATCCGGGGATCCATCCTCGGATGCAGTCGCCCTCCATCCCCGGCTGGCCCTCTTTCCGCCCGCACGATCCATTGGCGCCGCGGCGCGTCGAGCGAACCATACGCGACTCGATGGAGGGACTCCCGCATTGCTGCCTATCCGAGTCGTGCTCGCCGACATGCCGCGAATGCTGCACGACATCGTGCGCACGATCCTGTCGGCCGAACCGGACATTGAGATCGAGACGACCACCGTGCCACAGCGTGAGATCGCGTCCGCCCGTGCCATCACCGGCGCCGACGTCGTGATTCTGGCCGAGCCGGAAGCGCCGACGGACGAGTACGCGGCGATGCTGTACGCGCATCCGAGATTGCGGCTGGTCGCGATCAGCGACGACGGCCGCCGCGCGGTGCTCTATGAGCTGCGGCCGCATCGCTCTCCCCTGGGTGACATGTCGCCGAATGCACTGGTACAGGCCGTTCGCGGCCGGAGCGTCCACGAAGGGCGCACGTAGATGGCGGACTACACCGCGATCGCCTCGGTCGGGAAGAGCCTCGAGCGCTTTCTCTCGGCGGCCTTCACCGACCCGGCGGTGCCGCCACCGGTGAGCGGCTTCACGACCAAAGCGATTCTCGCGCAGACCGAGGACTTCCGCGACAACGGCAGCGGACATCTCGCCCAACCCTGTCTCTCGATCTTCCTCTACCGCATCGACTTCAACAAGACGATGCGCGCGGCGTGGTCGGCGGTCGGAAGCCAGGATGGCCGCGGGCATCTTCCGCTCGACCTGCACTACATGCTTACGCCATGGGCGACCGATCCGGAGTTCGAGCATCGGATCATCGGGCGGGCGATGCAGGCGCTGGAGACCACGCCGATTCTCAGTGGCCCGCTGCTCACGCCCGGCGGAAGCTGGGCGCCGGGCGAGGGGATTCAGGTGACGCTCGAGGACGTGCCGACCGAGTGGGTGATGCGCACCTTCGACTCGCTCCCGACGGACTTCAAGCTGAGCGTCGCCTACGTGGCGCGCGTCACACGCATCGACAGCAGGCAGATCTTCCGCGCGCCCGAGGTCACGACGGTCGTCGCGGGGATGGTGCCGAGCGCGTCGCCGTGAACGTCCTCCTTCCCTCTCGTTTCGTGGAGAGGTTCGACCGGCTCCTGCTTGGTATCGAGCCGGAAGACGCCGTGCGCGAGCAGCGCATCGCGCACCGCGTCGATGTGGCGATCGAGCCGGCACATCCGTGGGTCGATCCGCTGACGGACGACCAACAACGGTGGCTGCGCGCGCGGATCGATTCGGGCATTCCGCTGAGCGACCTCTGGCCGCGCGCATCGCGCCATCCGAGCAACCGCTTTGTGGTGACGTACGAGCCCGGTTGGAGCTCGGGACGCACGCCGCACATCGACATCCGGGTGATGGACACGAGCGAGCGCATCGTGCCCCGCCGACTGCGCGTGCCGCTCGTCTCCCTGGGCGCTGCGGGCAGCTCGGACGATTTGGTCGTGCTCGACGCACTACCGGTTGGGCAGCGTTCGCGCTTCCCGGCGTTCTATCCCGGCGCGACGTACGACGTGAGCGATCGGGTGAGCGGCCTCCGCGGACGCGTCGTCGTGAGCAATGGCGCGCTGCCGCCGAAACGTGTGCCGGTGCGGTGGGCGCGCATCGAGGCACGGCTCGTCACGCGCGGCGTGCCCGCTGGTGATCCGATCGCGTGGGCGCATGGAGATCAGCACGGCGAGTTTCTCCTCGTGCTGCCGCCGGAAGCGATCGCGGCGGCGATGGTGGAGCTGCCGAAGACGCTGACGCTGGAGATCACCGCCCATGGCCGCCGCGGTCTCCCGGCAGTTCTGCCGCCACTGCTCGTGCAGCGGGCCGATCCGTTCTGGGACATCCCGCTCGAGCAGATCGGCCACCCCGGGATCGCACCTGAAGACGATCTCGTCGCGCTCGGG